>NZ_JBNQTI010000044.1:0-53986 GCF_050325825.1 Kitasatospora sp. LaBMicrA B282 | reverse complement strand
GTCCGCCGGGTCCTCGTGTGGTTCGTGCTCCTCCCGCTCTGGGTGGCCCACCGTGACTGGCGCCGCGGATGGTGTGGACCGCTCCACCGGCGCCGTGCGCCCGGCCGTCGCGCCGAGCTCCTGCACCGAGCCCACCGCGGGGGCCGGCGCCGCCGCCCGCACCGCGGCGGTGCGGTCGAAGAAGCTGAACCCGGCACCCCGGGCCGGCCCCTGCACCGGCCGCGGGCGCTGCCGCTCCACCGGGACCGCGGCCACCGCGGCGGCCGTCGCCACCTCGGCCGGGCCGGGCAGCACCGGACGCACCGGGGAGGCCGTCACCGCGGGCCGCTCGGCCGCGGCCGGCACGGCCGTGGCCGCCGCCGCGGTCGCAGTCGCGGCCGCAGTCGTGGTCGCCACCGGCTCCAGCCGCCCGATCCGCCCCACCGGCGCGATCGGCGCCGGCACCCCGGGGACTGGCGCGAGCGCGGCGGCCGGCACCGGGACGTGCGCGACCCGCACCTCGGGCAGCGCCGCCACGGCCGTCCGCTCGGCGGCCCGGGCCGCCCGCTCGGCCCGCCGCTCCAGGGTCCGCAGCGCATCGGCCGCCTTGAGGAAGGCGCGCGGGCTCACCGGGTGCACCGGCCGGGCCGCCGCGAGGGCCAGCCGGGCCTCCTCGGCCTCCTTCAGCGCCTGTTCGGCGGCGAGCACCGCCCGCTCGCGCAGCAGCCGGGCGATCTCGGTCTCCGCCTTCGCCAGCCGCGACTTCTCCGCGGTCAGCCGCCGCCCGAGCCGGGTGGCCCGCTCCTCGGCCACCTCGGCCGCGTACTCGGCCTCCGCCAGCTGCTCCTCGAAGCGCTCCTCGTCCCGCAGCCGCCGGGTCGCCGCCAGCTCGGCCGCCGCCCGCGCCGACCGGTCCCGCTGCCGCAGCACCATGGCCAACCCGAGCACCGCGACCACCGCGGCCACGCCGACCGAGCGGGCCACCGCGGGATCCTCGCTGACCAGCAGGGCGGCCAGCGCGGCCACCGTCAGAGTGGCCGCCGCGGTGGGCGGCAGCGCTCGGCTGAACAGGGAGGAGTGTCGGTGGCGTCCGCGAGACATGGGCAAGAAACTAGCGTGCGAATACCGGCATTGTCAGCCTGGGTCCCGATCCCAGCCTTGACAGCACCCGTCCGGGCCCTGACGGCACGCCAACCTGACGCCGCGTCAACGCGCCGAAGGCGCTACCCCCTTGCCGCCCCCGCCGCTGCCGTCCTCGGGCAGCTTGCAGATGTGCTGCAGCCACAGCCCCGCCGCCACGACGGCCCAACCGGCCAGCACGGCCAGCCCGGCGGTGATCGCCGGCCCCTTGCGCGCGGCGAGGTCCGGCAGCGTCAACAGCTCGATGCCCAGGCCCGCGTAGACGCCGCTGACCAGGGCCGCGACCAGCGCACTGGCCTGGCCCAGCACCAGTGCCCGGGCGGCGCCGAGCGGGTCGACCCGCCGGGCGCCGGGCACCCGGTCGCGGATCGCCTTCAGCCGGGAGCGCAGCGAGATCGCCGTCGCCAGCAGCACCACCGCGATCACCGCGAGCACCACCGGGGCCGCCGTCGGCACCCCCGGCAGGGTGTCCAGCGAGTTCCACAGCTTGGCCCCGGCCCAGGCGAGCGCCGTCGCGACCAGGAAGATGCCGAGCAGGAGACGGAGGCGGAGCGGCTTCACGGGGAAGAGGGTCCTTCCGGAGGGTGGCTGGGGTGGCGGGCGCCGATCCACCGTACCGGCACCGCGGCGGCTCCCCCCAGCCTCCGGCCGGGAGGGGCCCCGCGGCCACCCGGCCCGGTCGGTCCTACTCGGGCAGGCGCAGCTGGATGTCGGTGCGCCGCCGCACGCCCTGGGCGCCCTCGCCGCCGAGGTCGGCCAGCAGCTCGCCCACCTTGCCCCGACCGGGCAGCTCGCCCGCCGGGTCGGCGTCGTGCCAGGGGGCCAGCACGAAGACCCGCTCGTGCGCCCGCGGGTGCGGCAGCAGCAGCACCGGGTCGCTGCTCAGCACGTCCTGGTAGGTCAGCACGTCCACGTCCAGGGTGCGCGCCCCCCAGCGGACCTTGCGCTCGCGCCCGAACGCGTCCTCGATCGCGTTGGCCCGCTCCAGCAGCGAGTACGGCGGCAGCGTGGTGCGCAGCACCACCACCGCGTTGTAGTAGTTGGGCTGCTCGGCGGGGCCGCCCAGGGCCTCGGTCTCGAAGACCGCGGAGACCGCGGTGATCTTCACCCCGGGGGTGTCGGCGAGCAGGTCGACGGCGCCCTGCAGGGTCTCCAACCGGTTGCCGAGGTTGCTGCCCAGGGCCATCACCGCGGTGCGCGGGTTCTGCAACGTGGTGTCCACGCTGTCCAACCGGTGCTCCAGGTCGAACGTGGTGGGCGAGGCGGTCGGGTCGCTGGTGCTCATCAGAAATCCTCTTCGGCTGGCGGCTCGGTCGCGGGGAACACCGTAACCCTCATCCGCGGCCCCGGCGGATGGTGATGGTCACATCGTCGAACGGGACCGTGATCGGGGCGTCCGGCTTGTGCACGGTGACCTCGACCTCCTCGACCGCCTCGTGCTTGAGGCACTGGTCGGCGATCCGCTGGGCCAGGGTCTCGATCAGGTCGACCGGCTCGCCCGCGATGATCGCGGTGACCTCCTCCGCGACGACCCCGTAGTGGGCCGTGCGGGTGAGGTCGTCGCCGGAGGCGGCCGGGCGGGTGTCCAGGAAGAGCACGAGGTCGACCACGAAGGTCTGCCCCTCCTGGCGCTCGCGCTCGAAGACGCCGTGGTGACCGCGGGCTCGCAGGCCCCGCAGGGTGACGCGGTCCAACACCTGAATCAGCTCCTGATCTTGGAACGGCAGGCCCGTTGGCCCGCCGTCCATCGAATCTACCCCCGGTGGATTCCGACTCGCGGGCCGCCTCCCTACCGGCCGCCCGGTCAGTCGCGCCCGCCGAGGCCGCCGGAGCCCTCGCCGTCCTCGTCGTCCTCGCCCGTGGTGAGCACCGGCGAGCCGTGGTGCGACCAGAGCCGCCAGCCCGCCGCGGTGCGCCGGAACAGGTTGGTGGCCACCACCTTGCCGCCGACCAGCGGGCCCAGCTCGCCCTCCTCCTCCGCCTCGCCGCCGGAGAGGATGTTCTCGGTGCAGGTGACCAGGGCCACGTCGCCCTGCACCTCGACCTCGACATCGGTCAGGAAGAACTGGATGTACTCGGTGTTCATCATGATCAGCAGGTAGGACCTGGTCACCTGGGCCCGCCCGCGCAGCACCGGCCAGCCCGGGTGCACGCAGACCACGCCCGTCTTGTCGTCGGCGTCCGCCGCCGACAGCCAGACGTCCTCGACCGCCTCCAGGTCCCCGTTCTCCAGGGCCTCGTAGAGCCGCTGGTTGGCCGCCAGCACCGCCTCCCGGTCGGCCTCCCTGGAGGCCGCCGAGCCGTTGCCCACCATCCCGTTGCCCGCCGTCCCGTCACCAGTCACGCCACCACCTGCTTCCGTCAGGTCAGCTCGCCCCCGCCGCCCGCCAGGCGGCCACCACGCGGACCGCGTCCGCCGTGCCCGCCACGTCGTGCACCCGGACGGCCCAGGCGCCGGCCCGGGCCGAGAGCACCGAGACCGCCGCGGTGGCGTCGTCGCGCTGCCGGGCCGGGCGCAGCTCCCCGGTTTCCGGGTCGGCGAGCAGCGTACCCAGGAAGCGCTTGCGCGATGCCGCCACCAGCACCGGGCGTCCCAAGGCGGTCAGCGCGTCCAAACCCGCCAGCAGCGCCCAGTTGTGCTCACTGGTCTTCGCGAACCCCAGCCCGGGGTCCAGGACCAGTTGCTCCTCCTTGACCCCGGCGGCCAGCAGCGCCTCGACCCGCTCGGTCAGCTCGGCCACCACCTCGCCGACCACGTCCCGGTAGACCGCCAGCCGGTCCATGTCGGCGGACTGGCCGCGCCAGTGCATCACCACGAACGGCGCACCGTGCTCGGCCACCACCGCGGCCATCGCCGGGTCCGCCAGAGCGCCGGAGACGTCGTTGACCAACGCGGCCCCGGCCGCCAGCGCCTGCTCGGCGACCGCGGCCCGCATGGTGTCCACCGAGACCACCACGCCGGCCGCGGCCAGCTCCCGGACCACCGGCAGCACCCGGCGCAGCTCCTCCGCCTCGGTGACCCGCTGCGAACCCGGGCGGGTCGACTCCCCGCCCACGTCCACCAGGTCGGCGCCCCTGGCCACCAGGTCCAGGCCGTGCGCCACGGCGGCCCCGGGGTCCAGCCACAGGCCGCCGTCCGAGAACGAGTCGGGGGTGACGTTCACGACGCCCATCACGGCACAGCGGTCGAGACGGGGCAGCCCGGGCAGCGCGTTGTTCATGGGGCCATTATCGAACGCCCCGCCCCCCTGTCCCGGCGGGGCAGGGGGGCGGGGCGTCCGGCGCCACGGGGGCCTTCGACCGGCCGTGGCCGGGCCGTCAGGCCGCCGGGGCGATCGAGCCCTTGTCGCCGGCCGGGGTCGGCATCAGACCCTGGCGCTGGCGCTTGCGGCCGAACTTCGGCATGCCCAGCGTGATGAAGGCCTCCGCCTGCATCACCGCGAAGCCGATCCGCGGCAGGTCCCGGGTGCTCGGGTAGACCAGGAACCGCGGCTCCCACTCCGGCTGGAACTTGGCGTTGAACTTGTACAGCGACTCGATCTGGAACCAGCGCGAGAGGAAGACCAGCAGCCCGCGCCAGGCGCGCAGCACCGGGCCCGCGCCGATCCGCTCACCGCGGGCCAGCGCCGAACGGAACATCGCGAAGTTCAGCGACACCCGCCGGTAGCCCAGCGCCGGCACCTCCTGCAGCGCGGCCACGATCAGCAGCTCGTTCAGCCCCGGGTCGGCCGCCCGGTCGCGGCGCATCAGCTCCAGCGAGATGCCGTCCTTGCCCCAGGGGACGAAGTGCAGCACCGCCTTCAGGTCGTCGCCGCCCTCGCCCTCCTCCGGCGCCTTGTGCGCGGTGACCACCACGCAGGCGTCGTCGGCCGGGTCGCCGAAGCGGCCCAGCGCCATCGAGAAGCCGCGCTCGGTGTCGGTGCCGCGCCAGCGGGCGGCGGCGTCCGCGATC
This sequence comes from Kitasatospora sp. LaBMicrA B282, assembly GCF_050325825.1. Lineage (NCBI taxonomy): Bacteria > Bacillati > Actinomycetota > Actinomycetes > Kitasatosporales > Streptomycetaceae > Kitasatospora > Kitasatospora sp. LaBMicrA B282. The sequence goes on along the minus strand of NZ_JBNQTI010000044.1, from coordinate 48,915 downwards.
TTCTGCTTCTCGGCCAGCCCCAGGTCGCCGACCCGGCGGACCTGGCAGGAGTAGCCGTTGCGCTCGATCCGCTTGACCATCTGGCGCACGTTGCGCATCGCCCGGCCGGAGAGCGAGAAGGTGGTGGCGTCCACAATCGCCTCGTCGCCCAGCTCCAGCGCGTCCAGCCCCGCCTCGCGGGTCCAGACCTCGCCGCCGACCTCGCTGCAGCCGACCACGGCCGGCACCCAGGCGTGCTCCCGGGCCTGCGCCATGAAGACCTTGATCGCGCCCGGCCACGCCTCCACGTCGCCCACCGGATCACCGGAGGCCAGCATCACGCCGGAGATCACCCGGTAGGAGATCGCCGCCTTGCCGGTCGGCGAGAAGAGCACGCTCTTGTCCCGGCGCAGCGCGAAGTAGCCCAGCGAGTCGCGCTCGCCGTGCCGCTCCAGCAGCGCCCGGACCCGGACCTCCTCGTCGGCGGTCAGCTCCGGCTCCGGCTTCTCCGGGCGCAGCAGCAGGTAGGCGGTGGAGACGGCGGTCAGCAGGCCCAGGCCGGCCAGCGAGTAGCCGACCACGTCGCCGATCCGGTCCGGGTGGTAGTCGATCGGGCCGTCCAGGCCGAACAGGCCCCAGACGGTCTCGTGCACCCGGTCGAACAGGCTCGGGTGACCCATCTCACGCGCCGGGTGCGAGCTGACGACCAGGAAGCCGAGCCCCAGGCTCAGCGCGCCCATCACCACCAGGTTGAGCAGCGCCCGCCAGCGGGTGCGCGGGTCGGCCTTGGCGTAGAACTCGCGGCGGTGCACCAGCATCACCCCGAAGAGCACCATCGAGATCACCGCGGGGCCGACCTGGTGCCAGCGCAGCACGTGCAGCGCCGCACCGACCGGCAGCAGCACGCAGACCATCCGCCAGGCCCGGCGCTTGCGCCGGCGCAGCGCGTGCGCCAGCAGCACCAGCAGGATGCCGACCAGCAGGGTGCCGGCGGTGGCCAGGGTGGTCGTGGTGCCCGGCAGCTGCCCGGCCCAGATGTGCATCCTGGTCCGACGCAGTCTCGGGAAGATCGCACTGGCGATGTCGACCAGGCCGATCAGCAGACAGGCGTAGCCGACGGCACCCGGCAGCCAGGCCCGCGGCACCGCGGCCGCCTGGCTGCGCAGCGTCTGCAGCCCCCGCCGACGGGGCTGCTCCGGGGCCTGAGAGGTGGGCTCAGTGGACACGGGAACGCTCATGGAGACTCAGCGTAGAGGTTGCGCGGGGGTGCCCGGTCACCCCGGAGGATGAGCCGTGATGGGCCTTCATACGTATGTCCTTACCTTGACCATAAGACCGTCAAGAGCGAGTAATGGCTGGTCCACGTGCGCTGGACCGTCCGCCGGGCGGCCGGTCCCAGCCCCCCGCACGAGTGGCGACGCCGAAGTCTAGAGCCTTGGTTCCTGTGGGTGAAGCCGGACCGGAGCCGCCCCTGCGGCCGTGCCGCCCGCCGTTCACACCGCGTTGCCCCAGTGGCCACGGCGTCCGGCCGCCGGCCGCTCGCCGGCCCGCTCGGTTCGGGTGGCCGGGCCTCGAACGGTCTCCGATGATGAGTCAGCGGTACCCGCTGACGCCGTGACGAACCCCGTGACGAGCAGCACGGTGCGCCGTTTGACGCCCCGACAGGTCGTCCGGCAACGCCAGGTGGAGGCTCTGGATGGAACTGACGAGCAGCGCGCTGGTGTACGTGGTCGCACTGGCCGCCGCCCTGACCCTGCTGGCCACGCTCTGGCTCTGGCCCCGGCTCGCCCGGCAGCGGCCGCTGCCGGTGCTCGGACGCCTCGGCCTGCTGACGGTCACTCAGACGGCCGTGCTCACGGTCTGCGCGCTCAGCGTCAACAACACCTTCGGCTTCTACACCTCCTGGCAGGACCTGCTCTCCCCGGACACCAGCCGGCTGGCGCTGGCCCCGGCGCAGAGCGGCGGCAAGGGCGGCCCGCCGAGCGGCGACACCCTGGTCTCCCCGACCGACGAGGGCGGCCTGTCCGGGATCACCGACCTGCCGCAGGGCAAACCGGAGGAAGTCGGGCGGGTGGACTCCATCCGGGTGAACGGCAAGGCCACCGGACTGTCCGACCAGATGTTCATCTACCTGCCACCCGAGTACTTCAACCCGAAGTACCACCGCGAGCGCTTCCCGGTGCTGCTCACCCTGGCCGGCTTCCCCGGCCCGGCCGCGGCCTGGCTGACCGACCTGCACGCCGTGCAGGCCCTCTGGGACCTGCAGCGCACCGGCCGGATGCCGCCGACCGTGGTGGTGCTGGCCCGGCCCACGGTGGCCGCACCGCGCAACACCGAGTGCGTGAACGTGCCCGGCGGGCCGCAGACCGAGACCTGGTTCGCCAAGGACGTGCCGGCCGCGCTGCGCTCCGCCTACCGGGTCAGCCGCTCGGGCACCTCCTGGGGCGTGCTCGGCTACTCCACCGGCGGCAGTTGCGCGCTGCGCCTGGCGCTGCGCGACCCGGAGTCCTACGCCGCGGCCGCCGCGCTGCACGGCGAGTACCAGGTGACCCCGGACTGGAGCACCGGCGACCTGTTCGGCGGCAACCAGCAGTTGGCGCAGGGCTACGACCTCGGCTGGCGGCTGCACAACGAGCCGGTGCCGAAGACCTCGCTGCTGGTGGTCAGCACCCGGACCGAGGACGACTACGCGGCCACCCAGCAGTTCCTGGCCACCGCCGCCCCGGTCAGCGAGGCCCACCCGGAGCTCACCGTCGACTCGCTCTTCCTGCCCGACGGCGGCCACACCTTCGACACCTGGCAGCGCGAGCTGCCCGCCGCCCTGGAGTGGATGGGCGACCACCTGGCGCCGCCCCCGGACCGCGAACCGCGCAGCTGAGCGGTGCCCCCGGGAGCAGCCGATCAGTGCCCGATGACTCAGTGCCCGATGATTCAGTGCCCGATGATGAGGCTCATCGCCTCGTTGCGGGTGGCGGGGTCGCGCAGCTGGCCGCGGACCGCCGAGGTGATGGTCTTGGCGCCGGGCTTGCGGATGCCGCGCATCGACATGCACATGTGCTCGCACTCGATCACCACGATGGCCCCGCGCGGCTCCAGGATCCGCATCAGCGAGTCGGCGACCTGGCTGGTCAGCCGCTCCTGCACCTGGGGACGGCGGGCGAAGACGTCGACCAGCCGGGCCAGCTTGGACAGGCCGGTGATCTTGCCGCTGGTGGACGGTATGTAGCCGACGTGCGCCACGCCCTGGAACGGCACCAGGTGGTGCTCGCAGGTGGAGAACACCTCGATGTCCTTCACCAGCACCATCTCGTCGTGGCCGAGGTCGAAGGTGGTGGTCAGCACGTCCTCCGGCTGCTGCCAGAGGCCGGCGAATATCTCCTTGTAGGCCCGGGCCACCCGGGCCGGGGTCTCCAGCAGGCCCTCGCGGTCCGGGTCCTCGCCGACCGCGATGAGCAGCTCCCGCACCGCGTTCTCCGCCCGCTTCTGGTCGAAGGTGCCGATCGCGCCCTGTCCATCGAGCGTCACCGGGTCGATCATGCGAGCCTCGCAAGTAGCTGGGAAGAGTGAACGGACCTGAAAAACGCGGTTGCCGCGCCTCCAGGGTACAAACCCCGGGGGCGCGGCAACCATTCCGCACCAGGTCGGGCGGCTGCCCGACCGTCGATCAGTGGTCCGCGACGCCGTCCCCGCCGAGCGGCGGCAGCTTCACGATGTCCACCGGACCGCCCTCGACGGAGGCGGCGCCGTTGGTCAGCGCCAGCTCCTTCGGGGACTGCACCGGCGGGCGGGTGGAGGGGGTGCGCCGGGCCGAACCGGTCCAGGCCGGACGGTGCGGACGCTTCACCACCGGGGCGAAGATCTCGGCGATCTGCTCCTTGTTCAGGGTCTCCTTCTCCAGGAGCTCCAGCACCAGGTTGTCGAGCACGTCGCGGTTCTCGACCAGGATCTCCCAGGCCTCGTTGTGCGCGCTCTCGATCAGCTTCTTGACCTCTTCGTCCACCAGCCCGGCGACCTCTTCCGAGTAGTCGCGCTGGTGGCCCATCTCGCGGCCCAGGAACGGCTCCGAGTTGTCGCTGCCGAACTTGATCGCGCCGAGCCGCTCGGTCATGCCGTACTGGGTGACCATCGCACGGGCGGTGGCGGTGGCCTTCTCGATGTCGTTCGAGGCGCCGGTGGTGGGGTCGTGGAAGACCAGCTCCTCCGCCGCGCGGCCGCCCAGCATGTAGGCGAGCTGGTCGAGCATCTCGTTGCGGGTGGTGGAGTACTTGTCCTCGTCCGGCAGCACCATGGTGTAGCCGAGCGCCCGACCGCGGGACAGGATGGTGATCTTGTGCACCGGGTCGCTGTACTGGCAGGCCGCCGCGACCAGGGCGTGACCGCCCTCGTGGTACGCGGTGATCTTCTTCTCCTTGTCCGACATGATCCGGGTGCGCTTCTGCGGACCCGCGACCACGCGGTCGATCGCCTCGTCCAGGATGCCGTTGTCGATCAGCTTCTTGTCCGAGCGCGCGGTGAGCAGCGCGGCCTCGTTCAGCACGTTCGACAGGTCCGCACCGGTGAAGCCGGGGGTGCGCTTGGCGACCGCGGAGAGGTCGACGTCCGGCGCGACCGGCTTGCCCTTCTGGTGGACCTTGAGGATCTCCAGGCGGCCCTGCAGGTCGGGCCGGTCCACCGCGATCTGGCGGTCGAAGCGGCCCGGGCGCAGCAGCGCCGGGTCCAGGATGTCCGGGCGGTTGGTGGCGGCGATCAGGATCACGCCGCCCTTGACGTCGAAGCCGTCCATCTCGACCAGCAGCTGGTTGAGGGTCTGCTCGCGCTCGTCGTGGCCACCGCCGAGGCCCGCACCGCGGTGCCGGCCGACGGCGTCGATCTCGTCGACGAAGACGATCGCCGGGGCGTTCGCCTTGGCCTGCTCGAACAGGTCACGGACGCGGGAGGCGCCGACACCGACGAACATCTCGACGAAGTCGGAACCCGAGATCGAGTAGAACGGCACGCCCGCCTCGCCCGCGACGGCGCGCGCGAGCAGGGTCTTGCCGGTCCCGGGCGGGCCGTAGAGCAGCACACCCTTGGGGATCTTGGCGCCGACGGCCTGGAACTTGGCCGGCTCCTGCAGGAACTCCTTGATCTCGTGGAGCTCCTCGACGGCCTCGTCCGCACCGGCCACGTCCGCGAAGGTGGTCTTCGGGGTGTCCTTGGTGAGCAGCTTGGCCTTGGACTTGCCGAACTGCATGACGCGGGAGCCGCCGCCCTGCATCTGGTTCATCAGGAAGAGGAAGACCAGCACGATGACGACGATCGGCAGCATCGACTCGAGGAGGCTGACGAAGGTCGAGGTCTTCTCGGGGCTGACGGTGTAGCCCTGCGGCGGCGTCTGGCCGGGCTTGCTCATCTGCTCGGCCAGGTCCTTGCCCTGGTCCCCGATGTAGGAGGCCTGGAACTTGGTCCCGGAGGGCGACTTGCCGGAGCTGCCGGCCGGCAGCGAGGCGCCGTCCTTCAGCTGGATCTTGATGGTGTTCGAGTCACCGGTGGTGAGTTGCGCCTGCTGGACATCACCAGCATTGATCGCCGCGACCACCTGGCCGGTGTCCACCGTCTTGTAGCCGTTCGAGTCCGAAACGACCTGCATCAGCACAATGACGGCGACGACTGCCAGGAGGATCCATGCGATCGGCGCGCGGAAGTATCGCTTGACGTCCATCCATGCGGGGCGTTGCCGCCCCGTCCCTCCTGCCACTCAACGGCACCTGGCGGCTCTCGGCCGCCGGCGCATCCGATATGTGCGTGTGCACCCCCGCTCACCGAACCCTGGACGTGGTACGACGAGCGGGTAATTTGACCGTACAGCAGTGATGCCCTGCTCTGGGGAAGCAGAGCGGCACGGCCTTGTGCAGTTGTGGGTCCGCCGACTCCAACGGGTGAAATCGGCCGGATGTTCCCCCCGGCTACGGCGGGCGGGGTCAGCCGCCGTAGACGTGTGGGGCGAGCGTACCGATGAACGGGAGGTTGCGGAGCTTCTCCGCGTAGTCCAGCCCGTAACCGACGACGAACTCGTTGGGGATGTCGAAGCCCACGTACTTGACGTCGATCTCGACCTTGGCCGCGTCCGGCTTGCGCAGCAGGGTGCAGACCTCGAGCGAGGCCGGGCCCCGCGAGCCCAGGTTGCCGAGCAGCCAGGAGAGGGTCAGACCGGAGTCGATGATGTCCTCGACGATCAGCACGTCGCGGCCGGCGATGTCGGTGTCCAGGTCCTTGAGGATCCGCACCACACCGGAGGACTTGGTGCCCATCCCGTAGGAGGAGACCGCCATCCAGTCCATCGTCACCTGCGAGTGCAGCGCCCGGGCGAGGTCGGCCATCACCATGACCGCGCCCTTGAGGACGCCGACGATCAGCAGGTCCTTCCCGGCGTAGTCCCGGTCGATCCGCTCCGCCAGCTCCAGCAGCTTCGCGTCGATCTCGTCCTTGCTGATGAGCACCTTCGCCAGGTCGGCGCCCATGTCCTTGTCGTCCACCGGGAGTACGTCCTCAAGGGTTCGTGGTCCTGTGCCGGCGGTCAGTCGTCCTGCCGCCGAAACACCAGGTTGCCACACCTGCGGGTGACCTCGACGCCCCCGGGTAGCTGGAGCGGTCCCTGACCGCGCCAGCCGGTGACCAGCAGGTCCACCGTCTCCAGGTGCCGGGCGAAGAGATCACCGGCCGGGGAGCCGGTGCGCAGCGCCACCCGGCGCAGCACCCGGCGGCGCACCGCGGCCGGCAGCTCGGCCAGCGCGAGCACCGGCAGCTCGCCGCTCTGCGGCCGGAACAGGTCCAGCTCGGCCCGGGCCGCCCACTGGTCGAGGGCGTCCGCGTCGTCCCGGAACAGCCGCGCGGTGCGGGCCAGTGCCTCGACCACCCCGTGCCCCAGGTGCTTCTCCAGTACCGGCAGCACCTCGTGCCGAACCCGGGCGCGGGTGTAGGCGGGGTCCAGGTTGTGCGGGTCGTCCCAGACCGGGATGGACTGCGCGGCGCAGGCCTGGCGGGTGGCGGCACGGTCCAGGTCGAGCAGCGGGCGGCGGTAGCGGCCCTTCTGCGCCGGCATGCCGGCCAGCGAGCGGGCGCCGGAGCCGCGGGCCAGGCCCAGCAGCACCGTCTCGGCCTGGTCGTCGCGGGTGTGGCCGAGGAAGACGGTCACCGCGCCGAGGCGCTCGCAGGCCTCGTCCAGCGCGGCGTAGCGGGCGTCCCGGGCGGCCGCCTCGGGGCCGCCGTGCCGGCCGACGTGCACCGGCACCGCCTCGACCGGGTCCAGCCCGAGCGCGCGCAGCCGCTCGGCCACCTGCCGGGCCCGCTCGGCGGAGCCGTCCTGCAGGCCGTGGTCGACGGTGACGGCGCCGACCCGCAGGCCCAGCTTGGGCGCCTCGAAGGCGGTGGCGACGGCGAGCGCCATGGAGTCCGCGCCGCCGGAGACGGCGACCAGGACCAGCGGGGAGCCGGGGGCGGCGGGGGTGCGGGGCAGCCCGGAGGGGTGGCGGCGGGCGTTGCCGATCAGCACGGTGGCGGCGGCCAGGGCCGGCACGGGGGCGGCGACCGGCGCCGGGATCGGGGCGGCGGTGGGGCGCAGGGCGGCTGCCGGGATCGGCACGGCGGCCTCGGCCGCGAGGTCCATCAGAGCGCGGCGGACGGCCAGGCGTATCGCCGCGACGGCGGGGTGTGGGCCCACGGTGGAGCAACTCCTCTGGGTGGCGGGACGGTAACGGAACGCTCACAGATCGTCGCAGAAAGCCGGGCAGCCCTTCGCCACCCGCGCCACCGGTACGACCACCGTCCCACGGACGGGTGAATGCAGAAACGTTCCGCCGCCCCACCCCCTCACTCGTCCGGGGGCTTCGGCTGGGACTGGCGTCCGACCCGGGCCACCCAGGCGGCCGGATCGTGGATCTCCTCCTTGGTCGGCAGGGTGTTCGGCGAGGTCCAGACCCGGTTGAAGCCCTCCATCCCGATCCGGTCCAGCACGCCCCGCACGAAGACCGCGCCGTCCTGGTACTGGCGCAGCTTGGCGTCCATCCCCAGCAGCTTGCGCAGCACCTGGTCCAGCCGGCTCGCGCCCTTGTCCCGGCGGCGCTGGAACTTCTCCCGGATCTCCGCCACGCTCGGCACCACCGCCGGGCCGACCCCGTCCATCACCACGTCCGCGTGCCCCTCCAGCAGCGACATCACGGCGGTCAGCCGGGCCAGGATCTCGCGCTGCCGCGGGGTCTGCACCAGGTCCAGCAGGGTGCCCGAACCGGCGGGCCGCTCCCCCGGCGCCAGCGCCTCGCGCAGCCGCTCCAGCAGCGCCACCGGCTCCACGTCGGTCTCCGCCAGGAAGGCCTGCACCTCGGACTGCACGTGGTCGCGCAGCCAGGGCACCGCGCTGAACTGGGTCCGGTGGGTCTCCTCGTGCAGGCAGACCCAGAGCCGGAAGTCGTGCGGGTCGACGTCCAGCTCCCGCTCCACCTGGACGATGTTCGGCGCCACCAGCAGCAGCCGCCCGGCCGGCCCCGGCGCGCCGGCGCTCGGCCGGTCGAAGAGACCGGCCGGGCTGTCCGGGGCACTGGGCAGCGAGCCCGCCCCGGCCGGCTCGGCGAAGGTCTCGTACTGGCCCAGCACCTTGCCGGAGAGCAGCGCCAGCACCGCGCCGACCTCCACCCCGGTCACCTTCTCGCCGACCGCGCCGAACACCGCGGCACCGGGCGTGCCGGCCCGGCGGGCGGCCAGCTTGCGGGTCAGCGGGCGGATCACCGTGCGGAAGCCCGCCACGTTGGCCCGCACCCAGCCGGCGCGGTCCACCACCAGCACCGGCGCGGCCCCCGCGGCCGTCAGCCGGGCCGCCTGCATCCCGGTGTACTCGCGCACCGCGTCCTCGGCGGCCAGCGCGTGCCGGCGCAGCTCGGCCACCACGGCGCAGGCCTCCTCCCGGGTGACCTGCGGACCCGGGCGGGCCAGCCGGGTCGCCGTGGCGACCGCCAGGTCCCAGTCCACCAGGTCCGCGCCGTCACCACCGTGGCCGCGTGCCGCCCCCAGGCCGTCACTGCTCATGTCAGCACCGCCGCTCGCGCTCGTCATGCCCTCACGGTACGTGCTCGGCGCCCCGCGCCCCACCCCTTCGCGGCGGGCGCCCGCACCGTTGCGCGCGCACCGACCGCGCTCAGTGGCAGCCGCAGTCGACCAGCCGCGCGGCGATCCGGTCCATCGCGGCCCGGGCGGCGTTGGCGTCCGCCGGCGTCCTGGTCATCAGGGCGAAGGCCAGCTCCCGGCCGTCGGCGTCCACCAGGGTGCCGGCCAGCGTGTTGACGCCGGTCAGGCTGCCGGTCTTGGCCCGCACCACGCCGGCGCCGTCGGCCGAGCCCTGAGCGGGCGTGTAGCGGTGCTCCAGGGTCCCGGTCAGGCCGGCGATCGGCAGCCCGGTGAGCACCGGGCGCAGCTGCGGGTGCTCGGGCGAGGCGGCCATCGCCAGCAGGTCGGCCAGCACGATCGGCGGGATGGTGTTGTGCACGTTCAGCCCGCTGCTGTCGAACAGCTGCACGCCCGCCAGCGGGACGCCGAGCCCGGCCAGGGTCTGGGTGACCGCGGCCGCCGCGCCGTCGTAGCTGACCGGCTGCTGCCGGGCCAGCGCCACCTGCCGGCCGATCGCCTCGGCCAGCGTGTTGTCCGAGGTGGTCAGCGCCCGCTCGACCAGCCGGGGCAGCACCGGTGACTGCACCCGGGCGATCTCGGCCGCGCCCGCGCCGGCCTGCTCCGGGGCCGGCGGGCCGGCCACCGCGATCCCGCGGGCCGCCAGCAGGGCGGTGAACTCGGCCACCGCCTGGCCGGTCGGGTCCTCGACCCGGACCGGCGCGTCGATGTCCTGGGTGGCGACCTCCCGGCCCTCGTCGACCATCAGCGCGGACATCGGGCCGATGTCGGTGCCGTCGTCGAACGGGTGCGCGGCCGGGCCGGTGTACATCGAGGTGTCGTAGCCCAGGTGGACGGTGCTCAGACCGGCCGCCTTGAGCGCGGTGGCCGTCCTGGTGGCCAGGTCGGGCAGCGAGGCGGGGGCGGAGTCGGCGTCCACCGGGGCGCCGCCGATCCGGACCTGGTCCACCGGCAGGCCGGTCAGCGTCGGATCGCCGCCGCCCACCAGCACGATGTCCGCCGGACCCGCACCGTGCACCACCCTGGTGGTCAGCCGGGTCTGCGGCGGCAAGAGGCTGAGCGCGGCCACCGTGGTGGCCAGCTTGGTGGTCGAGGCCGGTGTCGAGGGGGCGCTCTCGTTCTGCCCCAGCAGCAGCCTGCCGCTGCCGGGGTCGGTGACCGCGAAGGCCAGGGTGCCGAGCGACGGGTCGGCGAGCAGCGGGCCGAGCGCGGCCTGCAGCCCCGCGGTGCTCGGCAGACCCCCGTCGCCGCCGGTCACCGCGGGCACCAGCACCACCGGCGCGGTCGGCTCCGCGCCGCGGCCGGTCAGCGCCTGCGGATGCGCCGGCCCGCCGGACAGCAGCAGGGCGAACGCCGCCACCGCCGTCACCAGCCCCGCGCCCAGCCCCCGGCGCCCGGCCCGACCGGCTCCCGGGCCCGCCCCCTCGCACGTCACAGCGCCCAGCCCCTTTCCACAGCACTGCCTCCCGTAGGAGACACTTGGATTCTGTCAGTCCCTACCTTGGAGGAACCGTTGGAGTTCGACGTCACCATCGAGATCCCGAAGGGCTCCCGCAACAAGTACGAGGTGGACCACGAGAGCGGTCGCCTTCGTCTTGACCGCATGCTCTTCACCTCGACCCGCTACCCGGCCGACTACGGCTTCGTCGAGGGCACTCTCGGCGAGGACGGCGACCCGCTGGACGCCCTGGTCATCCTGGACGAGCCGACCTTCCCCGGCTGCCTGATCAAGTGCCGCGCGATCGGCATGTTCAAGATGACGGACGAGGCCGGCGGCGACGACAAGCTGCTCTGCGTCCCGGCCACCGACCCGCGCTGGGAGCACCTGCGGGACATCCACCACGTGTCGGAGTTCGACCGTCTGGAGATCCAGCACTTCTTCGAGGTCTACAAGGACCTGGAGCCCGGCAAGTCGGTCGAGGGTGCCGAGTGGGTCGGCCGCCTGGAGGCCGAGACCGAGATCACCGCTTCGATCAAGCGGCTGGCGGAGTCCGGCGACGCCCACTGAGCGTGAAGCGCACCGGGCGTGATGCTCAACCTCCGCCCTCGGTCGGCTCGCACCGACCGAGGGCGAAGGTGAGGAATCAGTCCCAGCGCGGGTGGGCGCCGCTCAGAGCGCCTGCTCGACCACCGGGCGGATCTCGCCCACCACCGCGGCGCCGCCGTACAGCGGGGCGGCCCCGATCTGCGCCAGCTTCTCGGCCGGGTGGCCCAGCCGGCGCAGCACCGCCGCCAGCACCGGGCCGAGCGCGCGGGTCGCGCCGTCGTCGATCTTGAAGGCCAGCGCCCGGCCGTCCGGCAGCGCCACCGCCTGCACCGCCTCCGCGCCCATCTTGGAGAGCGCGCCGGGGATCGCCCGCATCAGCCAGGTGTCCGGGCGGCGGGTGCCGGCCACGTACTCGGGGTGGGCCCGCATCGCGTCCGCGACCCGGCGCGGCGCGCTGCCTTCCGGGGCCAGCAGCAGCGAGCGGAAGCCGCGGGCCAGCCCGACCAGCGAGACGGCCAGCAGCGGTGCCCCGCAGCCGTCGGTGCCGGCCGCGGCTATCGACTCGCCGGTTGCCTCCTCCAGCGCCTCCTGGGCCAGCTGCTGGATCGGGTGCGCCGGGTCCAGGTAGTCCTCGGTCCGCCAGCCGTTGGCCACGCTGGCGGCCAGCCAGGCGGCGTGCTTGCCCGAGCAGTTCATCACCAGCGGGGCCCGGGTGCCGCCGGCCGCCAGGTAGGACTCCGCCTCGGTCGGGTCGAGCGGCAGGTCCGGCGGGGTCTGCAGGGCCTCGGTGTCCAGCCCGGCGCCGGCCAGGATCGCCCGCACCCCGTCGAGGTGAAACGATTCGCCGGAGTGGCTGGCGGCCGCCAGGGCCAGCTGCTCACCCTCGATCGGCAGCCCGGCGCGCAGCGTGGCGATCGCCTGGAAGGGCTTGTTGGAGGAGCGCGGGAAGACCGGCCGGGTGGGGTCGCCCAGCGCGAACTCCACCGAACCGTCGGGGGCGAGCATCACCAGCGAGCCGCGGTGGTGGCCCTCCACGAAGCCGGAGCGGACCACTTCGGCGAGGACGGGGAGCTGGACGGCGGCGGGCCGGGCAGCGGAGTCAGGCATGGGGGTGGGCCTTCCGGAGCAGGTGAGGGTGGTCGCCGGCGCCCCTCCCCCCGCCGGGTCTCAGTCGGGCAGCGGACGGCCGGCCAGCAGGTCGTCGACCCGCGCTTCCCCCTCACGGTACCGCCGGGTGATCTCCGCTCCACAGCCGTCCGCCGTCCGCTGCAGCACCTGGCGCCGCCCGGAGACCTCACGCTCGTGCGCGGTGAGCCGGTCCAGCGCCGCGAGCAGCTCGGCGGCGGCGTGCGCGGCCAGGTCGGCCAGTCGGACGTCGCCCATCAGGGCGTCCGCCTGCGCCTGGTACTCCTCGCCGCGCGGCGGGCCCAGGGTGACGTGCCGGGCCGACTGGCGGACGTTGGACGGGGCGTCCGCCAGGATCTGCGGCAGCCGGTGCAGCAGGGTGTCCGCGCCCGGCGGCGGGGCCTCCTCCGGGCAGCGCGGGCCCGGCCGCCGCTGCAGGGTGCGGCGGTCGAGCTCGGCCCGCAGGATGTCCACCCGGCCCTGCAGCAGCCGGCGCAGGTAGGAGAGGTCCGCCTCCTGGGCCAGCGCCTCGCGGCGCAGCGTGCGCAGCTCCTCCAGGCCCAGACCCACGAAGCCCGACACCTCGACGTCCGGCACCTCGAGCGCCGGTACCTCGACGACCGACACCTCGAGGGCCGACACCTCGAGCGCCGGTGCTTCGACGTCCGGCACCGCCGGGTCCGCCGGCACCTTGCTGGCCTCCATCGTGCTACCCACCTGCCCTTGCTCCGCTCCCGCCCGTTGCCGCCCCTCGCCCGCTTGCACGCCGAGCGCCCCGCGAGGGTTCCACGCCGCCGCCCCGGCCACCCACCCGGGCTAGCCGGCTGGGTACGGGTGTCCGAACGACGCGAACGGCCGTGCGCCCGAGGCGGCGCGGCCGACTCCGGGAATCGTGTCACCCCGCGGGCCCCGCCACGGTGCAGATGCACCCGAACGGCGGCCTGGCGAACGGGCCCGGCAGATATGACCTGTCGGGCGGCCGTCGGCCGGCGCCGGCCGGGGAGGCACAATGGCCGGCATGCGAGCAGTGGTGCAGCGGGTGCGCGAGGCGGCCGTGACGGTGGCCGGGGAACGGGTCGGGGCGATCACCGGGCCGGGGCTCTGCGTCCTGGTCGGGGTCACCCACCAGGACACCGCGCAGACGGCGGCCGCGCTCGCCCGCAAGCTGTGGACGCTGCGGATCTTCGACGGCGACGGGACCGAGCAGTCCTGCTCCGACCTGGCCGCCCCACTTCTGGTGATCTCCCAGTTCACCCTCTACGGCGACGCCCGCAAGGGCCGCCGCCCCACCTGGAACGCGGCCGCCCCCGGGCCGGTGGCCGAGCCGCTGGTGGCCGAGGTGGTGGAGCAGCTGCGGGCGCTGGGCGCCAAGGTGGAGACCGGCCGGTTCGGCGCCGACATGCAGGTGTCGCTGGTGAACGACGGGCCGTTCACGGTGCTGCTGGAGCTGTGAGGGCCGCCGGAGCCCCGCGGCCCGCACGGCTCCCGCCGCCCCGGTTCAGGGAGCGACCACGACCTCCTGCGCCGCCGGCACCGCACCGGCCCGCAGCTCGGCGTCGACCGGGACGTTCCGCTTCACCAGCGCGAGCGCGATCGGCCCCAGCTCGTGGTGGCGCGCCGCGGAGGTGACGAACCCCAGCGCCCGCCCCTCCGGGTCGGTGGCCAGCCGCACCTCGGTGCCGTGCCCCGGCAGCACCTCCTCGGTGCCGTCCAGGTGCAGGAAGACCAGCCGGCGCGGCGGCTTGCCCAGGTTGTGCACCCGGGCCACCGTCTCCTGGCCGCGGTAGCAGCCCTTGTTCAGGTGCACCGCGGTGCGCAGCCAGTCCACCTCGTGCGGGATGGTGCGGTGGTCGGTCTCGAAGCCGAGCCGCGGCCGGTGCGCCTCGATGCGCAGCGCCTCGTACGCCCAGCTGCCCGCCGGCGAGCCGAACTCCCGGACCTGCGCCTCCAGTTCGGCCCGCGGCAGGAACAGGTCGCGGCCGTACGGCAGTTCGCGCACCGCGGCGGCCCCGCTCGCCGCGGCCGGGTGGCCCTGGCCCAGGTGGACCACCGCGAACTCGGCGGTGGCGTCGGCGACCTCCACCCGGTACATGAACTTCATCCGCTCCAGGTACGCCAGCAGCTCCGCCTGGGTGCCGGGCTCGACGTGGGCCCAGGTGGTGGTGCCGTCGTCGACCAGGTAGAGGGCGTGCTCGACGTGCCCGTGCGGGGAGAGGACCAGCGCCTCGGTGGCCTGCTGCGGCGGCAGCTCGCTGACGTGCTGGGTGAGCAGCAGGTGCAGCCAGGCCAGCCGGTCGGGGCCGGTCACGGTGATCACACCGCGGTGCGAGAGGTCGGTGAAGGCCCGACCGGCCGCCAGCTCCCGCTGCTCGCGGAAGAGGTCGCCGTAGTGGGCCGCGACGCCCTCGTCGGCTCCCTCGGCGGGGACGGCTCCGGGCAGGGACAGCAGCGGGCTCTTCATGCCCGCCAGCTTACGACTGCGGCGGCGCGAGCTTGGCGGTGCAGTCGGCGCACCGGCCGAAGATCGCGAAGTGCTTCAGGTCGGTGTCGAAGCCGTGCTGCGCGCGCAGGGCGCTGATCAGCGGCTCGGCGATCTCGGTACCGGTCTCGTCCACCCTGCCGCAGTCCCGGCAGACCAGGTGCAGGTGGTGGTGGCGGCCGGCCAGGTGGTAGGTCGGCGCGCCGTGGCCCAGGTGGGCGTGCGAGACCAGGCCGAGCTGCTCCAGCAGCTCCAGCGTCCGGTAGACGGTGGAGATGTTGACCCCGCTGGCGGTCCGGCGGACCTGGACCAGGATCTCGTCCGGCGTGGCGTGGTCGAGCACGTCCACCGCCTCCAGCACCAGCTGGCGCTGCGGGGTCAGGCGGTAGCCACGCTCGCGCAGGTCGGCCTTCCAGTCGCTGCCGGCCGTCCCGTTCTCCGCCACGGTTGCCTCTCCTCGGCCAGGTGGCCCGGGTCCGCCGCCCGGGCGCGCTCGGCGATCAGTATCCAGCTGATCAGCGGAAGAAGGCGATCCCGTCGTCCGGCAGGTCGTTGATGTCCTTGATCAGCTGGGCCGGGCTGAGCACCTTGCGCAGCTGCGCGGACATGTAGGGGCGCAGCGGCACCTCGGGGGCGGCCTTCTCGCCGACCCAGAGCAGTTCCTCGTTCACGAAGCCGTAGAGCCGCTTGCCGCCGCTGTACGGGGCCGAGCCCTCGACCCGGGCGACCGCGTCGGTGGCCACCTCGATCTGCGGCTTGCCGTCGGCCAGCGCGCCGTACCAGATCTCCACGGTGCCGTCGTCGCGGACCATCGAGACCTCCACCTCGCGCTCACCGCTGGTGCCCTGGTGGTTGCTGGTGATCCGCCAGAAGCCGTGCTCGTTCTCCAGCGGCCGGACCTTCTCGCCCTCGTTGTTCAGCACCCAGGTGCGGGAGCGGAACTCCAGGAAGGGGCGGCCGTCGTGCCGGAAGACGACCTCCTGGCCGAAGTTGCACTTCTCCTCGCCAGGGAAGTCGAAGACGCCGGCGCCTTCCCAGGTGCCGAGCAGGAAGGCCAGCGAAACGACGTCCTTGTGGAGGTCGGAGGGAATCTCGATCATGGTCCTGGTCGCAAGTCGTGGGGCGGTTGGCTACCTCTACGGTACGGGAGAGGTCAGCGCTGGCCCTGGTAGAGCTTCATCACCGAGAAGAACGCGAACCACACGATCACGACGGTCATGACGCCGAGCAGGACGTCGAAGAAGATTTCAAGGGCATCCACGGCGGGCTCCCGGTGCGGTTGACGGCGGTCGGACGATGACGGCGCGAGTCTATCGGGCACCAGCCCGCGCGACGCGGTGAGGGGCGCCACAGAATGACGCCGGCCCGCTGGTGGCGGACCCTCTAAGCTGACGGCGTGTCGAAGAAGCTGGTCATCAAGGTCACCGCCGGAGCCGATGCCCCGGAGCGCTGCTCGCAGGCCTTCACGGTGGCGGCGGTCGCCGTCGCCAGCGGGGTCGAGGTCTCGCTCTGGCTGACCGGGGAGTCGTCCTGGTTCGCGCTGCCCGGGCGGGCGGCGGAGTTCGAGCTGCCGCACGCCGCCCCGCTGCCGGACCTGCTGGACTCGATCCTGGCGGCCGGCTCGGTCACCCTGTGCACCCAGTGCGCCGCCCGCCGCGGCATCGAGCAGGCCGACACCCTCGAGGGTGTCCGGATCGCGGGCGCCCAGGTCTTCGTCAGTGAGATCACGGTCGACGGCGTGCAGGCGCTGGTCTACTAGGTCTACCGGGTCTACAGAGGCTCCTGGGTCTACTGGATCCACTGGGGCTACTGGGGCCGGTCCGGCGGGTCGTGCCCCGGCGGTCCGCTGCCCGACGACTCCCGGTCGGGCCGGTCGCGGTCGTGGCCCGGGCGGTCCCAGTCGGGGTCGTCCCAGCGCGGGTCGTTCCACCAGTCGTCCTCGGGGTCGCGCCGGTTCGCGAAGATCGCCGCCAGCGGCGGGATCACCATGGCGACCAGGCACAGGCCGATCGCCGCACCGACCGAGAAGAACCGCACCACGCCCCAGGCGAGGACGAAGAGCCCGAGGCAGACGCCCATCGCCGCGAAGTAGTAGCCGTGCCGGCGTCGCTGCTGCACACCTCAAAAATAGAGCGAGCAGCCCCGCCGTGGCAGGGGCTGCTCGCCTTTTCGTCCGTTCCGGTCACCCGGGGCGCCGCGGGTCAGACCGCGATCGGCACCTCGGTCAGGGCGCCCTGGGAGGCGACCACCTTGCGGTCCACGGTCGCGCCCGGGACCAGCGCGCGCACGGTCCAGCTGCCGGGCGCCGCGAAGAAGCGGAACTGCCCGGTGGCCGAGGTGGGCACCTCGGCGGTGAACTCGCCGCCCGCGTCCAGCAGCCGCACGTAGCCGTTGACCGGCTCACCGTCGCGGGTCACCGAACCCTGGATGATCGTCTCGTTCGCCACGTCAACTCCTGCCAGGTCCGGCCCGCCGGCCTTCGCACCACACATGTCTCAGGTCTCCTTGCTCTCGATCGAGGTCGGTCGGGCCGCTCAGGCGCCGAGCTCGATCGGCACGCCCACCAGGCTGCCGTACTCGGTCCACGAAC
This sequence comes from Kitasatospora sp. LaBMicrA B282, assembly GCF_050325825.1. Taxonomy (NCBI): domain Bacteria; kingdom Bacillati; phylum Actinomycetota; class Actinomycetes; order Kitasatosporales; family Streptomycetaceae; genus Kitasatospora; species Kitasatospora sp. LaBMicrA B282. Next base: position 31,602 of record NZ_JBNQTI010000044.1, on the reverse strand, counting down.
CGTCGTAGTTCTTGACGTTCTCCTGGCCGAGCAGCTCGTGCAGCACGAACCAGGTGAGCGCCGAGCGCTCGCCGATCCGGCAGTAGGCGATGGTGTCCTTGGACAGGTCCACGCCCTCCTGCGCGTAGAGCGCGCGCAGCTCGTCGTCGGACTTGAAGGTGCCGTCGTCGTTGGCGTTCTTCGACCACGGGATGTTGCGGGCGGTCGGCACGTGGCCGGGGCGCTGCGACTGCTCCTGCGGCAGGTGGGCCGGGGCGAGCAGGCGGCCGGAGAACTCGTCGGGCGAGCGGACGTCGACCAGGTTGCGGGCGCCGATCGCGGCCACCACGTCGTCGCGGAAGGCGCGGATCGCGGTGTTCTGCGGCTGCGCCTGGTACGCGGTGGCCGGGCGGGCGGGCACCTCGGCGCCGTCGACCAGGTCGCGGGAGTCCAGCTCCCACTTCTTGCGGCCGCCGTCGAGCAGGCGCACGTCCGAGTGGCCGTAGAGCTTGAAGTACCAGAAGGCGTAGGAGGCGAACCAGTTGTTGTTGCCGCCGTAGAGCACGACGGTGTCGTCGTTGGCGATGCCCTTGGCGCTGAGCAGCGCCTCGAAGCCGGCCTGGTCGACGAAGTCGCGGCGGACCGGGTCCTGGAGGTCCTTCTTCCAGTCGATCCGGACGGCGTTCTTGATGTGGTTCTTGTCGTACGCGGAGGTGTCCTCGTCGACCTCGACGATGACGACCTTCTCGTCGTCCAGGTGGGCCTGGACCCAGTCGGCGTCGACCAGGACGTCGCTGCGGCTCATGGTGTCTGTCTCCATCCGGGGGCGGTTGGCGGAAGGTGGGGGACCCGAGCGGGCCCCGGGCGCGACAGCTGGGCCGAGACTGCCGTCAGTTGTCCGAAAGTTTGTCCGGATACTGGGACGGAGCTGGGCAGCGGGTGCCGTCGAGCGGTGTGCGAGAAAGCCAGGACGCAGGCGGACGTGCCTGGTCAGGCCGGAGGTGCAGGCGTGGCGGCGGGTCGATTCTGCCGGACCGTGCCGCCGGTCAGCGCATGCGACACAGGCAGGCAGCCACGCGGCAGAGGTCTACCGCCCGCCGCTTCGTGAGGTCTGCCTGTCGCTTCATGGGGACGATGCTAGGGAGCCGAGCCCGCCCCTGTCACCAACGTATCGAATGGCGAGACCGATATGTTCGAATGCTGGGATTTGACCTGCTGCTTGCCGACGCCGGGCGGCGCCGGCTGCCCAGCCGGCCAGGTGCGTGACTCAGCCCGCCAGGTGCATGTTGGTGCCCTGGAAGGTCAGCGCCAGCCCGTCGGGCTCCGGGGTGACCTGCTCCAGCTGCAGGCCGACCGGCATCTGGCCCTGCAGGGTGAAGTCGCGCGGGCCGAACTTCGAGTCGATCATCTGGCTCACCCCGGGCAGCGCGGCCAGGCCGGAGAGCGCACCGGTGGTGTCCACGTGCACCGTGTTGCCCTGGGTGGTCAGCTTCACGTCGGTGCTGAGCTTGCGGCCGAACACCTCGCCGCTGACCTTCAGCAGGCCGGGCCCGCCGTAGCCGATGCTGGTCCCGGGCTGGAGCGCGAGCAGGCTCTGGACCTGCTGGTAGGAGACCTTGCCGGTGCCGGTGCCCGAGTCGATGGTGGCGGACTTGTCGTCCCCGCCGATCCGAACGCCCTTCAGATCGGCCGAGAAGTCCTGCAGTTCGACGTTCTGGGTGCCCCCGGAGAGCTGGACGCCGCCACCGGACAGGTGGACGCTGTCCACCTTGCGGCTGATCAGGTCGGTCAGGAAGGGGAAGTCGTCGATCGAGACCGAGGGCTTGCCGGTGATCCCCTGACGACCGGCCAGCTTGTCCGCCGCCTGGCCCTCGGCCACCACCACCGCGATCCGGTCGGCGCCGACCAGCAGCCCGGCCAGCACCGCGACGGCGATGGTCACCTTGATCCACGTGCGCATCGAGCTCTCTCCCCGTCCTCGCCGTCCCAGGTCGTGCCGTTCGCCGTAACGACGATCCGGCGCCGACCATGGTTCCGAACGGGCGCCCGACCACCCCATGCGGGGTGCCCCCGACGGGGTGCCGGCTCAGCCGCCGGCGAAGGGCGGCAGCACCTCGATCGTCCCGCCCTCGCTCAGCGCCACCTGGGCGTGGTCCCGCCCGCCGACCGGTTCGCTGTCCACCAGGTAGGAACAGATGCCCAGCAGGCGGACGAAGGTCGGGCGCTCGGCGTGCCGGGCGCGGACCCCGTCCAGCGCCTCGGCCAGGGTGGCGGCCCGGTACGGCTCCTCGGCGGTGCCCGCCTCGGCCTTGGCGGCGGCCCAGTAGCGGATCGTCCCGGTCACCGCGGCGGTCGGGGCGGGTTCGGTGGTCGCGGTCATGGCGGCCTCTTCTCGAAGGTGTACACAGACGTGTACCGGTCGTGCCGTGCTCCATGATGGCCCCGCCCGCCCGACCCCGGGCAACACCGCAGGCCAGGGCGGTCGCACCCCCGGCGCACGAGCGAAACGCGAGCCGCGTCACGTCCGTGATCCCTTCGCCGGGCGGGCCCCGCTGGGCTATCCTCGACCGCTAAGGGATCCGGGCAGAGTCGCCCCCGGGTCCTTTTGTGCTTCCAGGGCGCCGATCCGGACGTCCTTGCGAGTGGTAGCCCACCCGTACCGGTCGACGCGCACAACGGAGTGCCGCCCCCGGTCCGCGGAGAAGAAAAGAGGACGACCCGGGTATGAGTTCTCTCCTCCTGCTCACCAACGCACTGCAGCCGTCGGCGGAGGTGCTGCCGGCCCTCGGGCTGCTGCTGCACCAGGTGCGGGTGGCCCCGGCCGAGGGATCGGCACTCGTCGACACCCCGAGTGCCGACGTGATACTGGTCGACGGCCGGCGCGACCTGCCGCAGATCCGCAGCCTGTGCCAGCTGCTGCGGTCCACCGGGGTCAGCGCCCCGCTGCTGCTGGTCGTCACCGAGGGCGGCCTGGCCGCGGTCACCGCCGAGTGGGGCATCGACGACGTGCTGCTGGACACCGCCGGACCGGCCGAGGTGGAGGCCCGGCTGCGGCTGGCCATGGGCCGCCAGCAGCAGGCCACGGTGGACGACAGTCCGATGGAGATCCGCAACGGCGACCTCTCGGTCGACGAGGCGACCTACTCGGCCAAGCTCAAGGGCCGGGTGCTCGACCTCACCTTCAAGGAGTTCGAGCTGCTCAAGTACCTCGCCCAGCACCCCGGCCGGGTCTTCACCCGGGCCCAGCTGCTGCAGGAGGTCTGGGGCTACGACTACTTCGGCGGCACCCGGACGGTCGACGTGCACGTGCGACGGCTGCGGGCCAAGCTCGGCGTGGAGCACGAGCAGCTGATCGGCACCGTGCGGAACGTCGGGTACCGCTTCGTCATGCCCTCGCAGGGGGCGGGCACCGGATCGGGCGACGCCGAACAGTCGCGGCCGGCCGTGCGGTCGGCGACCGGCGAGTAGGACGCCCGGACCGGGGCTGGACAAACACGCGTAGACTCCCTGCGTGGCCAAGGTGACTCGCGACGATGTAGCCCGACTGGCTGGGACCTCGACCGCGGTCGTCAGCTATGTGATCAACGACGGGCCGCGACCGGTCGCGCCCGCGACCAAGGAGCGGGTGCTCGCCGCGATCGAGCAGCTCGGCTACCGGCCGAACAGCGTCGCGCAGGCGATGGCCTCCCGGCGGACCAACCTGATCGGCATGATCGTGCCGGACGCCCGGCAGCCGTTCTTCGCCGAGATGGCCCACGCCGTGGAACGCGCCGCCTCCGACCGCGGCAAGATCGTGCTGATGGGGAACTCGGACTACGCCGAGGACCGCGAGATGCACTACATCCAGGCCTTCCTCGGCATGCGGGTCTCCGGTCTGATCCTGGTCAGCCAGGGCGCCCCGCAGCGCGCCGCCAAGGAGTTCGCCGCGATGGAGGGCGCCAAGGTGGTGCTGCTGCACCGCCGCCCCGAGTCCATCGACGACGTCTCGGTGGTCACCGACGACGTGGGCGGCGCCGAGCTGGTGGTCCGCCACCTGCTGGAGGAGCACGGCCACCCCTACGTCGCCTGCTTCGGCGGCCCGGTGGACACCCCCGCGCCCGGCGACCCGGTCATCGACCACGTCGCGGGCTGGCAGCAGGCCATGGAGGCGCACGGCCTGCCGGTGGACCAGCACCTGATCGACGCCCCCTTCCACCGCTACGGCGCCTACGAGGTGGCCGTCGAGCTGCTGCGCTCGCCGAACCGGCCGCCGGCGATCTTCTGCTCCACCGACGACCAGGCGATCGGCGTGCTGCGGGCCGCCCGCGAGGTGGGCCTGCGGGTGCCGGAGGACCTGGCGGTGGCCGGCTTCGACGACATCCCCGAGGCGGCCCTGGCCGACCCGCCGCTGACCACGGTGGCCAGCGAGCGCGAGGCGATGGCCCGGGCGGCCGTCGAGCTGGTGCTGGACGACTCGCTGATGGTGCCCGGCTCGGAGACCGAGCGGGTGCGCAAGTTCCCCTCCCGCCTGGTGGTGCGGCGTTCCTGCGGCTGCCCGGCCGCCGCCGCGCCGGTGGACGGGGAGGGCGCAGCGTAACGGTCCTTTATGAGAAGTGAACGGGCTTCTCTGCCCGTTCTGACCGGACTCTCATCGGTTCTTCATCCGCCGGGCGGACGGTGGCGTGCATGAGCGACCAGTACCGCACCACCGCAGATGAGCCGGGGTCCACGCTCCCGCCGAAGCCGGCCGGAGCACCCACCGCTCACCAGGAGTACGCCGCGGCGCCGGCACCGGCCGCTCAGCCCGAGTACCCGCAGGCATCCGCGTACCCGCAGGCCCCCGAGCGCCACCAGGCCCCCGAGTACCACCAGGCGCCCGACTACGCGCCGGGCTACTACGCCGACTTCTCGCGTCCGGCCGGCGGTGCCGAACCCCCGTCCTACGGCCCGCCGCCCACCGCCCCCGGCCAGGCCCCGGGCACGCCCGACCCGCACGGGCCGGCCCACCGCGCCCGCACCGGCTTCCTGCGCAGCCGACTCGCCCTGGTCACCGCCGTCGCGGCGGTCGCCGCCGTGCTCGGCGGCCTGGCCGGCGGCGCGGTCGCCGACAGCCGCCACGCCGGCACCACCGGCGCGGCCGGCCGCAGCACCGGCACCGTGGTCAGCCCGGTGGCCGCCAAGTCCGACGGCGGCACCGACGTCGCCGCGATCGCCGCCGCCGTCTCCCCTGCCGTGGTGCAGCTCGACGTCTCCTCCCCCGGCGGCACCGCCACCGGCACCGGCGTGGTGCTCACCGCCGGCGGGCAGATCCTCACCAACTTCCACGTGATCTCCGGCGCGGTCGACGCCGGCGGCACGATCACCGTCACCTACCAGAACGGCAGCCGGACCACGGGCACCGTCACCGGCACCGACAAGGCGCTGGACGTCGCGGTGATCACCGCCAAGGGCGCGAGCGGCCTGCCCACCGCCGCCCTCGGCGACTCCGACCAGCTGGCCGTCGGCGACCCGGTGGTCGCCATCGGCAACCCCGACGGGCTCACCGGCACCGTCACCGCCGGCATCATCAGCGCCAGGAACCGCCAGGTCACCGTCCAGGTGGACGAGGGCACCACGCGCGGCAACGGCGGCTTCGGCTTCCCCTACTTCCCCGGCTACGGCGGCCGACCGCCCGCCGGCTCCAGCTCCTCCGACACCGCCACCTACTCGGCCCTGCAGACCGACGCCGCGCTCAACCCCGGCAACTCCGGCGGCCCGCTGCTCGACGCGGCCGGCCAGGTCATCGGCATCAACTCGGCCATGTACACGGGCACCGGCAGCACCGCCGGCAGCACCCAGAGCGGCAGTGTCGGCCTCGGCTTCGCCATCCCGATCAACTCGATCAAGCAGGTGCTGCCCAAGCTCCAGGCAGGCCAGACGCTCTAGTCGGCCACCCGGCCACCCCCGGGGTGCGGCTCCTTCGTTCAGGCAGCCGGACACCGGACAATGGCAAGACCCCTTCCGGACCCAGAAAGGGCCAGACCGCCGATGACTCCCCCCGCCGACGACCGCACCCCTGCCGAGCAGCCGGCCACCGCCCGCCTGCTCGTGGTCGACGACGAGCCCGCACTGCGGGACGCCCTGGAGAGCAGCCTCGCCTTCGAGGGATACGAGGTCACCACCGCCACCGACGGCTACGAGGCGCTGGAGGCCGTCGAACGCGACAAGCCGGACCTGGTGCTGCTCGACATCATGATGCCCCGGATGGACGGCCTGACCGCCGTGCGCCGGATGCGCTCGCGCGGCGACACCGCCCCCGTGCTGATGCTCACCGCCCGCGACGCCGTCGGCGACCGGGTCACCGGCCTGGACGTCGGCGCCGACGACTACCTGGCCAAGCCCTTCGAGCTCGACGAGCTGCTCGCCCGGATCCGCGCCCTGCTGCGCCGCAACGCGCTCGCCACCGAGGCCGCCGCCCGGGCCACCGCCCAGGAGGACGACAGCGAGGTGCTCGCCTTCGCCGACCTGCGGATGAACACCGCCACCCGCGAGGTCACCCGGGACGGACGCCCGGTCGAGCTCACCCGCACCGAGTTCATGCTGCTGGAGATGTTCCTCGCGCACCCGCGCCAGGTCCTCACCCGCGAGCAGATCCTCAAGGCGGTCTGGGGCTTCGACTTCGAGCCCTCCTCCAACTCGCTCGACGTCTACGTGATGTACCTGCGCCGCAAGACCGAGCAGGGCGGCATGCCGCGCCTGATCCAGACCGTCCGCGGCGTCGGCTACGCTCTGCGCGCGCCCGCCGGCACGGCGGCCTGAGCGGCGACCCGGGCGAACGAGTAAGCAGCGGTTGAGCGGTCTGAGGACGATGGCCAGCAAGGTTCGGGGGCGGGGACGAGTGGCGGGGTGGTACCGGGGGAGGTCGCTGCGCAGCAGACTGGCGATCCTGGCGTCGGTGGCGGTGACGATCGGGATCGCGCTCTGCTCGGTGGCGTGCTGGTTCATCGTCCAGGGCAAGCTCTACGACCTGCAACGGGTCCAGCTCGACGACATCCTGCCGCCGCCCACCGTGCAACAGGCACTGACCTGCGCCGGCGACCCCAAGGCCAGCCTGCAGGCCAGCAAGGCCGCCACCGCCGCGATCGAGGCCCGGGACCCCGCCTTCAGCGCCGGCCCGGGGCGCGGCGCGGACAGCGAGTTCCTCTCCGCCGACGGCAGCCAGGTCTGCCTGCTGATCGGCTCCGCCCGGGCCATCGTCGTGGTGCCCGGCGACTACGACGTGCTCGACCAACCGGTCAACCAGGGCCACTTCCGCCAGGGCAGCTACATCGACGGCACCCCCGCGATGATCCGCGTCATCCACTACTACGACCGGCACGCCCACACCAGCTCGGTCATGCTGCTGGCCACCCCGCTCACCGAGGTCGACCGCTCCCTCCAGCAACTCGCCCTCCTCCTCGTCGGCGTGGCCGCGATAGGCATCGCCATCGCCGGCGTCACCGGCCGGATCATCGCCCGCGCTGCTCTCAAGCCCGTCGACGACCTCACCGACGCCGTCGAGCACATCGCCCGCACCGAGGAGGTCGGCACCACCATCCCGGTGCACGGCAACGACGAGATCGCCCGGCTGTCCGGCTCCTTCAACTCCATGAGCACCGCCCTCGCCAAGTCCCGCGACCTGCAGACCCGGCTGATCGCGGACGCCGGGCACGAGCTGCGCACCCCGCTCACCTCGCTGCGCACCACGGTGGACCTGCTGATCCGCAGCGACGAGACCGGCCGGCCGCTGCCGCCGGACACCCGCAGCAAGCTGCTGGGCAACATGAAGGCACAGATGCAGGAGCTGACCCTGCTGATCGGCGACCTGCTGCAGCTGTCCAGGCCGGACTCCCCGCGCCCCGGGCAGAACGTGGCCACGGTCGCCTTCCACGAGATCGCCCAACGGGCCGTGGACCGCGGCAAGCTGCGCGGGCCCGGGCTGGTCTTCAACGTCGAGCTCGACCCCTGGTTCGTCCGGGCGGACGCCGCCACGCTGGAGCGGGCGGTGATGAACCTGCTGGACAACGCGGTCAAGTACAGCCCGCCCGGCGGGGCGATCGACGTGGCGCTGCACCAGGGCCGGCTGACCGTGCGGGACCACGGGCCGGGCATCCCGAGCGAGGAGGTGCAGTACGTCTTCGACCGGTTCTGGCGCTCCCCGTCCTCGCGGCAGCTGCCCGGGTCCGGGCTGGGGCTGTCGATCGTGGCGCAGACCATCCAGGACTCCGGCGGTCAGGTCGCGCTCGGCCCCGCCGAGGACGGCGGCCCCGGCGCCCTCGCGGTGGTCCGGCTGCCCGGCGCCCCCGAGCCGCCGCCCAACGTGCCGCCGGTGCTGCCGCGCGACTGAGCCCCCAGCTCCCGGCTCCCAGCTCCGCGGAGCCGGGGGCTCACACCCCCGGCTCCGCCGCGAGCTGCCGCTCCGCCCGGATCCTCCCCCAGCCTTCGGCCGGGGGGACCCCCAGCTCGCGTCCCGGGCGGAGCGTCAGACTCCCGGCTCCGCCGCGAGCTGCCGCTCCGCCCGGATCCGCTCGGCCACCGCGTCCTCGGTCATCGCGCGGTCGGTGTAGACCAGCGGGCGCTCGGTGTCGGTGACGATGTGCTTGACCACCTGGACGTTGCCGTTGACGTCCCAGACCGCGATGCCGGGCGACAGGGTCGGGATGATCTCCACCGCCCACCGGGGCAGGCCCAGCACCCGCCCGGTGGCCCGGGCCTCGTCGGCCTTCTGCATGTAGATGGTCCGGGTCGAGGCCATCTTGAGGATCGCCGAGGCCTCCTTGGCGGCCGCGCCGTCCACCACGTCCGACAGGTGGTGGACCACCGCGACGAAGGAGAGGCCGAGCCGGCGGCCGAACTTCAGCAGCCGCTGGAAGAGCTGGGCCACGAACGGGCTGTTGATGATGTGCCAGGCCTCCTCGACCAGGAAGATCCGCTTCTTCCGGTCCGGCCTGATCCAGGTGTGCTCCAGCCAGACGCCGACGATCGCCATCAGGATCGGCATCGCGATCGAGTTCCGGTCGATGTGCGAGAGGTCGAAGACGATCAGCGGCGCGTCCAGGTCGATCCCGGTGCTGGTGGGGCCGTCGAACATGCCGCGCAGGTCGCCGTCGACCAGGCGGTCCAGCACCAGCGCCACGTCCAGGCCCCAGGACTGCACCTCCTCCGGGTCGACGCCGAGCGACTCGACCGAGGACAGGTCCGGGCGGCGCAGGGTGTCGATGATGTCGCCCAGGATCGGTTGGCGGTCCGTCACGGTGGCCCGGACGTGGGCGTGCGCGGCCTTCAGCGCGAAGCCGGCCCGCTCGTCCAGGCCACGGCCCATCGCCACCTCGATGATGGTGCGCAGCAGCGAGAGCTGACCGGTGGTGGTGATCGCCGGGTCCAGCGGGTTGAGCTTCACGCCGCCGTCCCGGGCGGCCATCGGGTCCAGCCGGACCGACTTTATGCCCAGCGCGTCGGCGATCAGGTTCCACTCGCCGACCCCGTCCTCGCCCTGCGCGTCCAGCACCACCACCTGCCGGTCGCGGAACCGCAGCTGGCGCAGCACGTAGGTCTTCTCCAGCGCCGACTTGCCGTTGCCCGACTCGCCGAGCACCAGCCAGTGCGGGGCCGGCAGCTGCTGGCCGTAGAGCTGGAACGGGTCGTACACGTACCCCTTGCCGCTGTACACCTCGCGCCCGATGATCACCCCCGAGTCACCCAGGCCCGGCGCGGCGGTCGGCAGGTAGACCGCCTGGGCCTGCCCGCTGGAGGTGCGCACCGGGAGCCGGGTGGTCTCCACCCGGCCGAACATCAGACTGGTGAAGGCCTCGGTGAGGTTGCCAATCGCCAAGGGGGACCTCCAGGGCGGGTCAGCGGCGGATGCCGGTGGCGAACGGGAGGGTGTTGACGAAGGCCCGGTGGTGCTCGCGGTCGCACCACTCGAGCTTCAGGTAGCTCTTGCCGGCCGAGGCCCGGATGGTCCGCTTGTCCCGGGCCAGCGCCTCGGGGCTGCGCGCGGAGACCGTGATGTAGCCGACCAGGTTGACCCCGGCGGCACCGGAGGCCAGGTCGTCGCCGCGCTGGTCGACCCGACCGGTGTGGGCCAGGTCGCGCGGGTCGACGGTGCGGTTCATCTTGGCGGCCCGGCTGGCCTCGGCCTCGTCGTTGGTCTTCTCGGTGAGCATCCGCTCGATCGCCACGTCGGTCGGCTCCAGGTCCATGGTGACGGCCACCGTGCGGATCACGTCCGGGGTGTGCACCAGCAGCGGCGCCAGGAAGTTGACCCCCACCGGAGTGAGCGGCCACTCCTTGACCCAGGCGGTGGCGTGACACCACGGCTCCCGGGTCACCGACTCGCGGGTCTTGGCCTGCAGGTACTGCGGGTGGGTCGCGTCCAGCTCGGCCGGCCAGGCGTTGCGCTTGCTCATCGCCTGGATGTGGTCGATCGGGTGGTCCGGGTCGTACATCGAGTGCAGCAGCGAGGCCAGCCGGGCCTGACCCAGCGGCTGCCGGACCCGGATGTCGGCCTCGGCCAACCGGGCGCAGATGTCCGTCAGCTCCCGGGCCATCACGGCCGCCAGGCCCTCGTCGTCACGGGCCCGCTCACCGGTGGCGGTGCGGCCCATCGCGTGCGCCTCGGCCGCCAGCTCGCGGTTGTAGGGCATGCAGGCCACCAGGTAGGCCCGGTGCTGCTCGGAGGAGGTGGAGACCATCGACTGCAACTGGTCGTAGGACTCCTGCAGCCAGCGCAGCGCCCCGTGGTCACCGCGCCGCTCCACGTCCTTGGCGTGCGCGTCCGGATCGGCCGGCAGGGTGCGGGCCAGGATCTGCAACCGGGTGACGAAGCCGTCCCCGTTGGCCACGTGCTTGAGCAACGTGCCGAACCGCTCGACCAGCGCCTCCTGGTCCTCCGAGTCGCGCAGGCCCACGCCCGGGCCCTCGATCTCGATCGCCGCGGTGACGGTGCGCCGCTCCAGGTGCATCAGCACCCCGACCTCGTCCGGCCCGAACGGCGCGCTCAACCAGCGCAGTCGGCCCACCCCGGGCGGCGGGCCGACCTCGATCTCCCGCCCGTCCAACCGGGTGCCGGCGTCCATCGCGGTGGACTGCCAGACCGCGCGGCCGCTGCGCACGGTGCGCCGGTAGGTCCGGTTGATCTCCACCCACTTGTAGAAGGTGCGGCGCCGGTAGGGCACGTAGACCGCGGCGATGGCCAGCACCGGGAAGCCGACCAGACCCGCGATCCGCAGCGCCAGGATCGGCATCAGCAGCCCCCAGAGCATGCCCAGGAAGGCCCCGAAGATGATCAGCAGGATCTCCCCGGACTCCCGGTTGCGCCCGATCGGCGCGTTCGGCCGGGCCTTGCCGATCAGGTAGGTGCGGCGCTGGTGGACGTACGGCTGGGCGTACTGCGCCCCGTACTGGCCGAGCGGTTCGCTGCTCAAGGTGCGTCACCCTCCCTTCGCTGGGTTCTGTGCTGGGGCCTGAGCGGGTGTCTGCTGGGGCGGCGCGGCGGGGGTGCGCGAGGCGTGCGCGGCGATCCCGGGCGCGACCGAACCGCCGCCGGAGGCGCTGCCGGACCCGCCCGACTCGCCGCCGGAGCGCGAACCGTGGGTCGAGATGCCCTGCTTCACCATGTTGGCCGGGCCGTTGATCATCGCCGAACCGGCCTGCACCGCGCTCGCCCGGGCCTGCCGCAGGTGCAGCATCTCGTCGCCGAAGCCGGGCACGAAGCGGTAGATGGCGGTGCTCGCGAAGATGGAGAGGAAGAGGATCGCCAGCCCCGACAGCACCCGGGCGAAGTCGTCCGAGGCGCCGGCCCCGCTGGCCACCGCGCTGGCCAGGCCCAGGATGATCACGATCACCGGCTTGGCCAGGTCGATCGCGGTCATCAGTCCCGCCCAGCGCCGCACGTGCTTCCACAACTGCTTGTCCACCAGGCCCGCGTAGACCGCGGTGCCGAGCAGCGCGCCGACGTAGAGCATCGCCGCCCGGATCAGCAGCTCGATCCAGAGCACCGCGGCGGCCAGCACCGCCACCAGCGAGACCAGCACCAGGATCAGCGGGCCACCGCCGATCGACCCGTGCTCCAGGGTGTCGGCCAGGCCGCCCAGGTAGGTCCCGGTGTCCGACTTGGTGCCGGAGGCGATCGCCGCGGTCAGCCCGTCGGTCGCCCCGGTCACCGTGTACAGGATCAACGGGGTGAAGGCGGAGGCCACCACGGTCAGCCAGAGGAAGCCGATCGCCTCCGAGAACGCCTGGGTCAGCGGCACCCCGCGCACCGCGCGCTTGGTCACCGCGAGCAGCCAGAGCACCAGGGTCACCACGGTCGCGCCGGCGAAGACCACCGCGTACTGCTGGAGGAAGCTGGCGTTGGTGAAGTCGACCTGGGTGGTGCCGTCGATCTGCCCGGACAGGCTGCGCACCACCCAGGCGGCGGCCTGCGCGCACGCCTTGGCGAGCGAGCCGAGCGGGTCGGTGACGGTGCCGACGGTGGAGGAGCCGGGGAGGGTGCCGGTGCCGTTGCCCTGCGCGCAGTAGACATCGCTGCCCGGCAGCGGCAGTACGTTGCACCCCCCTGTCGGCGAGGGCGACGGACTCGCACCCCCCGACGGCCCCGCCGACGGCGACGGCGCCGCGAACGCGCGCTGTGCCGCCAGCAGCGCCCCCAGCTGCACCAACGCGAACACGCTCCCGAGCCGCCCGGCGCGGCGCAGCCGGCCGGGGTGGTTGCCGTCAGCGGGCATAGCGGAAGCCTCCGAACTGCTGGACGGCGCCGGTGATCTCGTCGGCGCCTGCGGCCTGTTGGTCGGCCGGGATGGGTGCCGGGCCGTTCTGGCGGGTGAAGTCGGTGAGCTTCCAGTCCCCGCCGGTCCAGTGCAGGTTGAGGGTGAGGGTGTACCAGTTCTCGGTCACCGGCTTGGTCGAGGAGGTCCCGGCCAGGCCGCCGAGCCCCACGCACCAGACCTCGGCCTTGGTGGTGTCGGCGCTGTACCCGTCGGTGTGGGTGCCGATCGGCACGGCCCGGCTGACGAAGCTGAGCCCGGCGGGCGGCTGGCCCTGGGCGTTGAGCCCGTAGGCGGCCAGCACGTCGGGGGTCATCGCCTGGTCCAGCCGGGTGCGCAGCGCGTCGGCCACCGCCGGGTCGGCGATGGTGGCGAGCACGGTGCGCCGGCCGTCGGCCCGGAACATGTCGGTGCCGCCCAGCGCGACCGCGTAGTTGGCGGCCGCCGACTGGGCGCCCTGCTCGGTGTCGGGGTAGCCGGTGGCGATCCCGTTGCTGGTGGTGGAGACCGGCTGGGTGCCGGTGGGCGCGGTGGCGCTGCTGCTGCCGGGCGGGGGCGGCGCGGCGCCGTGGCTGCTGCCGGGGGTGGGCTTGTTCCGGTTGGCGATCGAGATGGCGATCACCAGCAGGGCGACGACCACCAGGACCGTCAGCAGCTTGAGCAGTGGCCTGGGCTGACGGCCCGCCGGGTACGGGGAGGGCTGTTCGCCGACCGGCAACCGCGTGCGCGTGTGCGGCTGGTCGTCGGACAACGGCACGGCGGCCCTCCTGGGACGGGGAGCCGGCGGTGGGCTCCAGCATGGTGTTCCGGGGCGCCCGGCAGCGGTCGACCCGGCCGGCCGCAGGCCGGTGGCACGGGCCGACCGTCCGATTCTGACCGATTCTGACGGGCCGTGGGTGCCCCACGGGACGACGGGAGTCAGCCGGGCTGATCGACCCGACGGCCGGGGCGCCGCCGGATGCCGGTATGACTACCTGACGGGATGACTGTCTGATCGTCAGATGGACATGCCGTAAACAATGGTGAACAGAGTGCCCAGCGATCCGATGATGAACACGCCGGTCAGCCCCGCGACGATCAGCCCCTTGCCCTGCTCGGCACTGAAGGTGTCCCGCATCGCGGTGGCGCCGATCCGCTGCTTCGCCGCCCCCCAGACCGCGATCGCCAGGCAGGCCAGGATGGCGACCGCCATCACGACCTCCACCATGATCCGGGCCTCCGAACCGAGCGTGGAGAATGGACCCCAATCCGGGGCGATTCCACCGATAATGGTGTCGATGTTGCCCTTGGGGGACGGACTCGGGTCCGCCAACAAGCCGCTCGCGTATCCGTTCACGGCGTGGCCCACACTGCTCACTGCATCACTCACGTGCATTCCTGTCTCACCGCCCGATCAGGCAATTCAAGGCCCCGCACCTCGGGACTGCGAAGGGCTGAGGCCTATTCTTGGCCAGATCTGATGTCGACTTGGCTACTTCCTGAGGATTGGTCGCGCGGCATGGGACACATACGCCAGGATGTCCACTGTACGAAGGATAGCGCTCACTCTTTGTATCTCCGATGATTGCGCTGAGCAACGCCTTGCAGCAGACTGGTGGGGGTGTCGGCCGATCGACCTGGCGCGTGCGGGGGGCATATGCGTACCGGTGTCGCGCCGGAGGCTCTGCCCCGGGTTCCACTGGGACACCCGCACTCTGACACTGCATCGGGATGGTGCTGATGGTACTCCGGAATGGCGCCCGAGCGGCGATCGCGGGGGGAGCCGTCGGCTTCGGATTCCTGCTGCTGATCGGTCTCGGCACCTACGCCGCCAGCGGCGTCCAGGCCCCCGCCGGCGCCCCCACCCTCGCCGTGGGCACCGTGCCCGCCGCCTACCAGTCCGCCGTCCAGCAGTGGGGCAACCGCTGCCCGCAGCTCTCCCCGCCGCTGCTCGCCGCCCAGCTCTACCAGGAGAGCGGTTTCGACCCGTCAGCCCGCAGCGGTGCCGGGGCCCTCGGGCTGGCCCAGTTCCTGCCCGGCACCTGGGCCGAGTACGCGGTGGACGCCGACGGCGACGGACAGAAGAACATCTGGGACCCGATCGACGCGATCGCCACCGCCGCCACCTACGACTGCGCGCTCGCCCACGACACCGCCGACATCCCGGGCGACGCCACGGCCAACATGCTCGCCGCCTACAACGCCGGCGAGGACGCCGTCCGCAAGTACGGCGGCGTCCCGCCCTACTCCGAGACCCAGGGCTACGTCCGCTCGATCAAGGCCTTGGAGGTCAGCTTCAGCGGCCCGGCCAGCAGCGGCACGGTGACGGTCTCCGCCCAGGCCTCCGGCGCCATCTACTTCGCCCAGACCAAGCTCGGCACCCCCTACCAGTGGGGCGGCGAGGGACTGGCCTCGCAGAACTACGAGTTCGACTGCTCCGGCCTGACCCAGGCCGCCTTCGCCTCGGTCGGCATCACCCTGCCCCGGGTCGCCAACGACCAGTGGTACGCCGGCCCGCACCCCTCCCGCGACCAACTGCGGCCCGGCGACCTGGTCTTCTTCGCCACCGACCTGAGCGACCCGCGCAGCATCCACCACGTGGGCATCTACGTCGGCGGCGGGTACATGATCGACGCCCCGCACACCGGGGCCGTGGTGCGCTACGACTCGATCGACCAGAAGGACTACATCGGCGCCACCCGGGTCACCCAGGACGGCGCCGCCGCCCTGCCGGTGCGCGACAACAACGGCAACGGCAACATCACCGGCGGCTCCGACCCCTCCACGGTGGCCGCCCCGCCGGCCGCCGCTCCACCGGCCGCCGCCCCGCCGCCGAAGCAGGGCTGACGCCGCGACAGACCCGACGCCCCGCCGGGCGGGAGGCGCAACCACCGCCACGTCAAGTTTGTGTAACACCCGTTCGGTGCGGAACGCTCGTCGCCGACCTGCTCGTTATCCAGGGGGAAACCCGGTCACCCGAGCACCCACCAGCACCAGGCCGCCCGGCAGAGCACAGGAGGTACGGCGTGTCGACGCTGCTTGCCGACACCACCAACCCCGACCTCGAACTGCTCTACACCGTCAACGGTTGGGCCAAGGCCGCCCCGGGCTGGCTCGACGCGCTGGTCTCCTGGACGGGTGAGTACGGCATCCTGCTCGGCCTGTTCGCGCTCTGCGCGGCCGCCTGGCTGCGGGCCCGCCGCCGGCCGGACGCGCCGGTGGCCGTGGCCGGGGTGCTCTGGGTGCCGCTCGCGGTGGCGCTGGCCGAGCTGGCCAACCTGCCGATCGCCGCGATCGTCGACCGGCCGCGGCCCTTCCTCGACCACCCGGGGCTGGACGTGCTGGTGGCCGGCAAGGCCGGTACCCACTCCTTCGTCAGCGACCACGCGACCATGTCGATGGCGGTCGCGGTGGCGCTCTTCCTGGTCGACCGGCAACTGGGCGCGATCGCCGGCACGCTGGCCGCGCTGCAGGGGTTCTGCCGGGTCTTCATGGGGGTGCACTACCCGACCGACGTGCTCGGCGGCTACGCGCTGGCCACCGCCGTGGCACTGCTGCTGGCCCCGCTCGCGATGGCCCTGCTGGTGCCGCTCTGCCACGCCGTCACCCGCACCGCGGCCGCACCGTTGGTCACCGCGGGCCCCGCCGGCGCCGGGCGCGGCGGCCGCCGTCGGCGCGGCCCCGGTGGCAGCCGGCACCCGCGCACCGAGCCGACCCGCGCCGCCGACACCGACCTCGCGGCCTGACACGGCCGAAGCGACCAGAAGCGACCCGAAGCGACCCGAAGCGATCAGCGGCGGCCCGGTCCGGCCCCGCCCCCCCGGCCCCGCCCCCGGCCCGCTAGGCCGACTCCGGCGCCGCCAGGTGCTCGGCCGCGTCCCGCCGCGCCCGGTCCCGGGAGCGCCGCCCCGGCGCGTACCAACCGCAGCCGCAGGCCGCATAGGCGAAGGAACCGCGCTCGGTCACCGCCACCGGGTGCCCCGCCACGGGATCCTCGTGTCCATCGTGAGGGTCGGCCTCGGCCGACGGCTCCGCATACACGTCGTCAACGGTAACGCGCCGGGCCGGGACCGCGGGCGGACCGTCCGCTCCGCTCCCGCGGACCCGCACCGCCCGGCCACCGCCCCGGCGCGCGCCGCCCGCCGTGCGCCGCCCGCGCCGTAACCCGTTCGCGCACCGGTCGTTCTCGCCAGTACCGGCCCCGCCCAGCCAGGGGCGGCGGCCCAGCGGTCGTCCGGCCCGAGGGGGTCGGATCACCATGGGGGTTGAGATCACCATGACCATGTCGCGCTCCGCCCGCTTCCTCGGCCCGGCGGCGGCCACCGCCCTGCTCGCCGTCGCCCTGACGGGCTGCGGCGGCGCCTCGGGCAGCTCCTCCGACGCCGGCGGCGGAGCGACGGCCGGCCAGAGCCCGGCGCCGGACAAGCTCGCCGACGACCCGCTGACCGCGGTCCGCGACGCCGCCGACGTCACCGGGCGGACCGGCTCGGTCACCGCGGCCACCCAGCTGACCACCGAGTCGGCGGCCAAGAAGGCGGACTTCACCGGCAGCGGCGGCTACGACTACGGCAAGCGGATCGGCCGGCTGGAGGTCCAGGTCCCGCCGGGCGCGGCGACCACCGGGAACCTGGTCGAGGTGTTCGAGCCCGGGACCGTCTTCCTGCAGAACAGCGGCGCCAAGGTGCCCGCGGGCAAGTGGGTCAAGCTGGACGTGCGCCAGCTCGCCGACGGCAACCTGATCAGCAACGGCGCCACCGACCCGGCCACCGCCGCCGCGGCGCTGCGCGGGGTGCAGCAGGCCTCGGTGGTCGGCGACGAGACCCAGGACGGCGTGCCGCTCAAGCACTACAAGGGCACCCTCGACCTGGCCAAGGCGGCCGACGCCACCGGCGGTCCGGCGGCGAACGGGCTGCGGATGGCGGCCGCCACCTTCACCGTGAAGGAGGTCCCGTTCGAGGCCTGGCTGGACGCCCAGGGCCGGCTGAACAAGGTGACCGAGGTCTTCACCTTCGCCGGGGTGGCCGGCTCGAAGGACCCCAAGGACCAGGTGAAGGTCACCTCCACCGTGTCGCTGACCGACTTCGGCAAGCCGGTGCAGGTCGCCGAGCCGGCCCCGGCGGACGTGGTCGAGATGACCGAGTCCGGCTCACCGAAGTAGCCGGCCCCGCCGGTCGGCCGTCCCACGCCTGCGACGCCTGCGACGCGTCCGACGACCGACCGGCCACCGCCCGTCCGCGGGCCCGCCCTCCCGTGCCTGTCATGTACCGAATCATCAGTCACCCGTTTCGGCGCCAGAGATGACCCGTCCGTGCCATGGGGGCGGGGCCCGGCACTCTCTAGGCTGAGAACGGGTGACTGCCGCGCCGGCATACGGGTGGTGAAGGGGTGGTGCAGGGTGTCGTCCTCGGCGGAACGGGCGGATCGAACGGATCGCGCGGAGCGAGCGGATCGGACCGGGTCCCACGACAGCGCCGCCCTCGACGAGATCGAGCTGGCCGGCGAGCTGATGATCGCCGCCTCGGCCAGCAGCGCCGAGCGGTTGCCCACCGCGCGGATCGACGAGGTGCTGCTCCAGCAGCCGACCGAGCAGCCGGGCCCCGCGGCACCGGCCGAAGACGCGGGACAGGACGGCTGAGCCCCGGGCCGGCGGCCCGCTCGGCTCCGTGCCGCTCGGCGCCGCGCCGTTCAGCTCAGTGCCGCTCAGCTCCGCAGCAGCCGGGTGATCGCCGCCATCGCCTCGGCCACCTTCTCGTCCATCGCGGTGCCGCCCTCGGCCACCGCGGCCGCCACACAGTGCTTGATGTGCTCCTCCAGCAGCGCCAGGGCGAAGGACTGCAGCGCCTTGGTGGTGGCCGAGACCTGGGTGAGGATGTCGATGCAGTAGACGTCCTCCTCGAGCATCCGCTGCAACCCGCGGGCCTGACCCTCGATCCGGCGCAGCCGCTTGAGGTGGTCGGCCTTGTGCGAGCTGTAGCCGTGCGGACCGCCCGCGCCGTGGCCGCCGCCCTCGCCGTGACTACCGCCCTCCCCGTGGGCGGCACCTGCACCGCCCGCCGCGCCGTCCGCGACCGCACCACCCGCCGCACCGCCCGCCGCGCCGGGCTGCCGCTCGGTCCGGGCGCCGCTCGAAGTGCCGCTGCTGGTGGTGGTCATCGGCCTGCCCCGTCCTCGTCCTCGCCCGGCCGAGCACGACCGGTGCCTCCCAGTGTCCCGCACCCCGGCCCGGCCCGGGGTTACCCCGTCCGGGCGCTGATCGGGGGCAGCGGCCGTCGGGCGGGCCCGATCGGCGGAGGGTTCCGTCAGACTGACCACACACCCGCACGCCGACTGACGGGGGCCGAACAGCTCGCGGTCAGCCAGTGGCCGGAAGAGGAGTATCCGGTTCCCCGCCGCACACCCCGTTTGCACAACCCTGACGTAGAGCACCTAGCATCGTTCAGTCAACTCCCCGCTCATCGGAGATTTCCGTGCGTTTTAGCCTGACCCCGAAGGAGACGAGCTTCTACGACATGTTCGCCGCCGCCGCGGAGAACCTGGTCGTCGGATCGAAGCTCCTACTGGAACTGCTGGGCTCGGACGTGTCCTCCCGCGCGGAGATCGTCGAGCGCATGCGCGCCGCCGAGCACGCCGGCGACGACACCACCCATGCGATCTTCCACCAGCTGAACTCCTCCTTCATCACGCCCTTCGACCGCGAGGACATCTACAGCCTGGCCTCCTCGCTGGACGACATCATGGACTTCATGGAGGAGGCCGTCGACCTGGTCGTCCTCTACGACATCCAGACCCTGCCGAAGGGCGTCGAGCAGCAGATCGAGGTGCTCGCCCGGGCCGCCGAGCTGACCGCCGAGGCGATGCCCAACCTGCGCAGCATGGCGCACCTCAACGAGTACTGGATCGAGGTCAACCGGCTGGAGAACCAGGCCGACCAGATCCACCGCAAGCTGCTGGCCCACCTCTTCAGCGGCCAGTACGAGGCGATCGAGGTGCTCAAGCTCAAGCAGGTGGTGGACGTGCTGGAGGAGGCCGCCGACGCCTTCGAGCACGTGGCCAACACGGTGGAGACCATCGCCGTCAAGGAGTCCTGACCAGCGTGGACATGGCAGCACTCATCTGCGTCATCGGCGTCGCCTTCTTCTTCACCTACACCAACGGCTTCCACGACTCGGCGAACGCCATCGCCACCTCGGTCTCCACCCGGGCCCTGACCCCCAGGGCCGCACTCGCGATGGCCGCGGTGATGAACCTGGCCGGCGCCTTCCTCGGCAGCGGGGTGGCGGAGACCGTCTCCAAGGGCCTGATCGAGACCCCGCACGGCGCCAAGGGGATGACCATCCTCTTCGGCGGCCTGGTCGGGGCGATCGTCTGGAACCTGATCACCTGGTACTTCGGCCTGCCGTCCTCCTCCTCGCACGCGCTCTTCGGCGGACTGGTCGGTGCGGCCATGGCCGGCGGCACCACGGTGATCTGGCACGGCGTGATCGAGAAGATCGTCATCCCGATGGTGGTCTCGCCGATCGTCGGCCTGATCGCCGGCTACCTGGTGATGCTGGCCATCCTGTGGATCTTCCGGCGCGCCAACCCGCACCGGGCCAAGCGCAACTTCCGGGTCGCCCAGACCGCCTCGGCCGCGGCCATGGCGCTGGCCCACGGCCTGCAGGACGCGCAGAAGACGATGGGCGTGGTGGTGATGGCGCTGACCATCTCCGGCCACCAGAGCGGCAACGGGATCCCGATCTGGGTCAAGGTCTCCTGCGCCGCGTTCCTGTCGCTGGGCACCTACGCGGGCGGCTGGCGGATCATGCGGACCCTCGGTCGCAAGATCATCGAGCTGGACCCGCCGCAGGGCTTCGCCGCCGAGTCGACCTCGGCCGTGATCATGTACATCACCTCGTACGTCTTCAAGGCCCCGATCTCCACCACCCACGTGATCACCTCGGCGATCATGGGCGTGGGCGCCACCAAGCGGGTCCGCGCGGTCCGCTGGGGCGTGGCCAAGAACATCGTGCTCGGCTGGTTCATCACCATGCCGGCCGCGGCCCTGGTGGCCGCCGCCGTCTACGCGGTCACCTACGCCGCGGTGGGCTGAACCACCCGGTCGTCCCGAGCCGTGCGAGCAGACGGAAGGGCCCGCCCCCGCGTCCCGGGGGCGGGCCCTTTCTATGCTCCGCGGCGGCACCGCCATGCAGCGCCACGGAGCAGCTCGGTGGCCGCGGTGCGGCCGATCAGCCGAAGCGGCCGGAGATGTAGTCCTCGGTCGCCTGCACCGACGGGTTGGAGAAGATCCGCTGGGTGTCGTCCAGCTCGATCAGCTTGCCCGGCTGGCCGACGCCGGCCAGGTTGAAGAAGGCGGTGCGGTCCGAGACGCGGGCCGCCTGCTGCATGTTGTGGGTCACGATGACGATCGTGAACCGCTCCTTGAGCTCGCCGATCAGGTCCTCGATCGCCAGCGTGGAGATCGGGTCCAGGGCCGAGCAGGGCTCGTCCATCAGCAGGACCTGCGGCTCGACCGCGATCGCCCGGGCGATGCACAGGCGCTGCTGCTGACCGCCGGAGAGGCCGGCGCCCGGCTTGTTCAGCCGGTCCTTGACCTCGTTCCACAGGTTGGCGCCCTTCAGCGAGGTCTCCACCACGCCGTCCAGCACCGACTTCTTCTTCACCCCGGCGAGCTTGAGCCCGGCGACCACGTTCTCGTAGATCGACATGGTCGGGAACGGGTTGGGCCGCTGGAAGACCATCCCGACGGTGCGCCGCACCGCCACCGGGTCCACGCCGGCCCCGTACAGGTTCTCGTCGTCCAGCAGGACCTTGCCCTCGACCCGGGCGCCGGGGATCACCTCGTGCATCCGGTTGAGGGTGCGCAGGAAGGTGGACTTGCCGCAGCCGGAGGGGCCGATGAAGGCCGTCACCGAGCGGGGCTCGATGGTCATCGAGATGTCCTCGATGGCCTTGGTGCCACCGTAGTAGGCCGACAGTCCGCTGACGTCGATGCGCTTAGCCATGATCTTTCGTCTTCTCTCGTCTGTTCGTACGTCAGTCGGTCGGTCAGTGCCCGGCCTTGGGCGAACGCCAGCGGGCGATGCCGCGGGCGATCAGGTTGAGCCCCATCACCAGCGCGATCAGCACCAGTGCGGCACCCCAGGCACGGGCGTAGCCGTACTGGTTGTTGACCTGGGAGTACTGCTGCCAGATGAAGACCGGCAGCGACTCCTGCGGCCCGACGAACGGGTTCGCGTTGATCGAGTCCCAGACGCCCACCAGCATCATCACCGGCGCGGTCTCACCCGCGATGCGGGCCACCGCCAGCATCACACCGGTGGCGATGCCGCCGATCGCGGTCGGGATGACGATCCGCAGGATGGTCTTCCACTTGGGCACGCCCAGCGCGTACGAGGCCTCGCGCAGCTCGTTCGGGACGAGCTTGAGCATCTCCTCGGTGGACCGGACGACCACCGGCATCATCAGGATCGCCAGTGCGAGGGCACCCGAGAAGCCGGAGTACTGGAAGCCGAGACCGATGTTCCAGACGGAGAGGACGAACAGACCGGCGACAATCGACGGGATGCCCGTCATGACGTCGACGAAGAAGGTGACCACCTTGGCCAGCGTGCCCCGGCCGTACTCGACCAGGTAGACCGCGGTGAGCAGACCGATCGGCGCGGCCATCGCGGTGGCCAGTCCGATCTGCTGCAGCGTGCCGAGCAGCGCGTGGTAGACGCCGCCGCCGGGGCCGGAGGAGGCCACCACGCCGCGCATCGAGTGGGACAGGAAGTCCGCGTTCACCACGCCGGCGCCCTGCTGGATGGTGTAGACCATCAGCGAGACCAGCGGGATGACCGCGAGGATGAAGGCGACCCAGATCAGCGAGGTGGCGATCCGGTCCTTGGCCTGCCGCACGCCCTCGACCCGGGCCGACAGGCCGAAGGTGATGGCGACGAAGAGCAGGGCGGAGATCAGTCCCCACTGCAGGTGGCTGATCAGGCCGGCGGCGGCACCGATGCCGCAGCCGAGGCCGATCGACAGGGCCGCCACCCCGGCCGGTGCCCAGCGGGGCAGCCGGGCCGCGGTCAGCGACTGCTTGAGCTGCGGGACCGGCGTGCGGTCCGCGACGGAAGGCGCGGTGGTCATGCGTTGGCCCCCGAGTACTCCTTGCGACGGGCGATGATCAGCCGCGCCGCACCGTTCACCAGCAGTGTGATCGCGAACAGCACCAGGCCGGCCGCCATCAGGGCGTCCTTGCCGAGCGAGCCCGCCTCACCGAACTTCAGGGCGATGTTCTGCGCGAAGGTGCCGCCGCCCGCGTCCAGGATGTGCAGCGAGAGCTCGCTGCTGGAGGAGAGCACGGTGGCCACCGCGATGGTCTCGCCGAGCGCGCGGCCCAGGCCCAGCATCGAGGCCGAGATGATGCCCGGGCGGCCGAACGGCAGCACCGCGGTGCGGATCATCTCCCAGCGGGTGGCGCCGAGCGCCAGCGCCGCCTCCTCGTGCATCCGCGGGACCTGGCGGAACACCTCGCGGCTGACCGCGGTGATGATCGGCAGGATCATGATCGCCAGGATGATGCCGACGGTGAACAGGCTGCGGGCCGGCGCACCGGGGTGGGTGGTCTTGAAGATGTAGGTCCACCCGAGGTACTCGTTCAGCCAGCTCATCAGGCCGTTCAGGTGCGGCACCAGGAAGAGCGCGCCCCACAGGCCGTAGACGATGCTGGGCACGGCGGCCAGCAGGTCCACCAGGTAGGCGAACGGCTGGGCGATCCGGCGCGGCGCGTAGTGCGAGATGAACAGCGCGATGCCGATCGCGACCGGGACCGCGATGACCATCGCGATGGCCGCGCTGACCACCGTGCCGAAGGCCAGCACGGCGATGCCGAAGCTCGGCTTGAGGATGTTGTCCGGGTCCCACCCGAAGGTGGTCAGGAAGTTGGTGTGGTCCTTGCTGATCGCGATGCCACTGCGGTAGATCAGGAAGCCCGCGATCGCGGCCATGATGGCCAGCAGCAGGATCCCGGAACCGGCCGAGAGGCCGAAGAAGAGGCTGTCGCCGAACCGGCTGTTGCCCTTGAGCGAGCTCTGCTTGGGCGTGCCGGCGGACGCGGGCGGACGGCCCTGGTTGGACGCGGGAGGCCCGGACTGCTCGGAGTCGGGCGGTGGGGAGGAGGTCATGAGGTTCTTACTCCGGTCTGGCGGTGCGACCCGGCGGGCGGGCGGCACCATGGCGGCGGTGCCCCGGACGAACGGTGCGAAACGGCTGGAAAAGCGATTGGGAACCGGCGCGGAAATGCCGGTGCGGCCGATCGGCGACCCCGTCCCCCCGACGCGGGATCGCCGACCGGTCATGCGGACCCGGAGGTCAGCTCAGGCTGGTGATGGCGGCCTGGACCTTGCTGGCGACCGGGGCCGGCAGCGGGACGTAGCCCTTGTCGGCGATGGCCTGCTGGCCGCCGTTGCTGGCGATGTAGGTGAAGAAGGACTTCAGGCTGTCCAGGGTGGCCGGGGCGTTGCCCTTGTCACAGGCGATCTCGTAGGTCACCAGGACGATCGGGTAGGCGTTCTCGGCCTTGGTGCCGTAGTCCAGCTGCAGCGCCAGGTCGTTGCCGGTGCCGATCACGGTGGAGTTGGCCAGCGTGGTGGCGGCGTTGGCGGCGGTGGCGTCGACCGGCTTGCTGGCACCGGTGGAGATCGAGGCGGTCTTCAGGCCGTTGTTCTGCGCGTAGGACAGCTCGACGTAGCCGATCGAGTCCGGCACCTGCTTGATCTGGGCCGCGACACCGGCGCTGCCGGTGGCCGACTGGCCGCCCTTGCCCGCCCAGGTCTTGCTGGCCGGGTAGGACCAGGCGCCGCCCGAGGTCTTGGCGAAGTACGAGGTCAGGTTGAAGCTGGTGCCCGAGTCGTCCGACCGGTGGAAGGTCTGGATGTTGTCGCCCGGCAGGGTGACGCCCGGGTTCAGCGCGGCGATCGCCGGGTCGTTCCACTTGGTGATCTGACCGTCGAAGATCTTCGCGGCGGTCGGGCCGTCGAGGACCAGGTTGTTCACACCGGGGACGTTGAAGACCAGGGTGACCAGACCGGCCACCATCGGCAGGTCGATGGCCTGGCCGCCGTTCTGGCAGACCGCCTTGGAGGCGTCCACGTCGGTCGACTTCAGGGCGAAGTCGGAGCCGGCGAAGGCCACCTTGCCCTGGTTGAACTGGGCGACACCGGCACCGGAGCCGACACCGTTGTAGGCGACCTGCGAGCCCGAGCAGGCCTCGCCGTAGGCGGCCTTCCAGACGTCGATCGCGTTGCCCTGGGCGGTCGAACCGGCACCCTGCAGCGGAGCCTGCTTGGTGGCGCAGGTGATCGCCGCGGCGGAGGCGCCGCCGGAGGCGCTGCCGGAGGCGGCGGGCTTGCTGTTGTTGTCGGAGCCGCAGGCCGCGAGCGACAGCGTGCTGACGAGCGCCACGGCACCGATCGCGAGGGCCTTGGAGCGGCCGTTCCGCTGGAGCTTCACAGGGTGTCCCTTTCTTTGGCACAGACCGTGCGCGATCGCCCAGGCGGGACGGATGCTGCGGGCCTTTGCTGTTGGTCCGGGGCCTCTACGGCCCTCCGGTAGGACCGAAGCTAAGTGGGCCAGGTGACGCATCAGCCGGTCGCAAGTGAACGGGGAGTGAACCTCGGAGGGATGCCAGGAAACACGGGTCGGTAGTCACGGTTGCATCACGGTAAGGAATCGGCCAAGCCACGTCACCGGACGGCCACCAGCCGTCACTCCGGCAAACGCCCGAGGACCGCCAGCAACGCGTCGACCAACTCCCGGTCCCGGGCGTGCGTCAGCCTGGCCTTGGCCTTCTCCGGCTTCAACCACTTCATCCGGTCCACCTCGCGGTTCGGCCGGAACTCGCCCCCGATCGGCACCGCCGCCCAGTACCGCACCTCCTTGGGCCGCCCCTGCGCCAGGTAGTGCTGCACCGGCAGCGGCGCCTGCAGCCGGCAGACCAGCCCGGTCTCCTCCTCCACCTCGCGCAGTGCCGCCTGCCACGGCGTCTCGCCGGCGTGCAGCTTCCCCTTGGGCAGGCTCCAGTCGTCGTACTTCGGCCGGTGGATCACCGCGATCCGCGGCTTGCGCTCACCCGTGCCGTCCCGCCGCGGCCCGCCCGGCAGCCACACCACCGCCCCGGCCGCCAGCACCGTCCCCACCCGCCCCGCTCCCCCGGCCCGCCGCCCCGCCACCGGATGCGGCGGCCGCCGGGCCGCGGCGTCCACCGCCGACCCGGTCCACAACCCCTGCCGCTTCGCCTCCCGCAGCTGCCGCCGGGCCAGCGCGGGCCCCGTGCCAGTAGCCGCCGAGCCCGCAGTCGCCGATCCCGCAGCCGCCCCCGGCGCCGCCGCGGCGGCCGACATCCGGGGGTCCTGCTCGTGCCCAGCGCTCAGGCGCTCGCCCATTCCTGCCATCCGAGGTGCGGAAGCTTCGGCCACTGCAGGCCGAAGGCGTACCGCGCCGCCTCGACCTCCAGTCGTTGATCAGCATGCACCACCCCCAGCACGTACGCCGTGGCCGGGGTGATCCGCGGCGTGCGCGCCGCCGTCGCCACCGTCACCGCCGCGTCCGCCGCCTCCTGGTGCCGGTCCAGCACCTGGTCCAGCACGTCCAGCTCCAGCCCCGGCCGCCCGCACACCTCCAGCGCGTAGCGGGCCCGCTTCACCAGGATCCGCACCCGGGACCACGGCGCGTCGTCCGCCGCCAGCGCCCCGTCCGCGTCCCCCGCGCTCCGCCCCTGCGCGGGCACCCCGGCACTCACGGCCGGCGCCGCGCCCAGCCGGTGCAACGCATCCCCCTGGTACGCGGTGGCCGCCCGCTGCAACGGCAGCGCCGCCACCGCCTGCTCCAGCGCCGCGAACGCCCCCGCCGCCTGGGCCGGCAGCACCTCGCCCGCCCGGGCCTGCGCCACCGGCAGCAGCGGCGCCTCCCCGACCAGCAACGTCATCCGGTCGGCCAGCGCGTGCAGCCGCGCCGAGCGCAGCTCCTGCAGCACCGTGCTGTGCACCCGGGTCCGGGCCAGCGTGAGTTGCCGCTCCAGCAGCGCCCGCGCCTTGGGCGCGCCCTGGTGCCCGGCGAGCATGCCGGGAGCCGTGCCCTGACCGGTGGAGCTCAACGTGTCCAGCGCCGCCAGCAACCGGGCCGACCGGCGCACGAAGGCCGGCTCCTGGGCGAGCAGGCCGAGCAGCCAGCGCAGCTCGGTCCGCGACTCCTCGGCCCACACCGGCTCGCAGAGCGTGCCGAAGGTGTGCAGCGCACCGCCGATCCGCCGCACGGCACGCAACAGCTCACCGGTCCCGGCGGCGCCGCCCGGCGAGTTCACCGAGGGCAGCGCACCGGGCCGGGCCCCGGCCTCCCCCACGGCCTGCGGCAGGGCACGCAGGAAGAGGCCGGCCTGTTCGGTCAGGCACCGCGAGAGAACCTCCCCGGCGGTCGCGGTGGACGCCGAGGCCGTCATGGGCGCGTCAGTCATGTCGTGGGTCTCCCCGTTCCCCCAGGGCAGGCGACGGATGTTCAGCAGCGGTCGGAAGCGGTCGGAAGCGGGTCGGAAGGTCAGAGCAGGCTGGCGACGCTCCGGCGACGCTGGCGCGAGTCGATGAGCAGCTCCTGGATGTCCCGCAGCCGCTGCCCGTCACCGTCCTGGCTGTGTCTGGTCCACGCCCCGTCCGGGCCCAGGTGCCAGGAGGCGGTGCCCTCGGCCATGCCGAGGTCGAGCAGCCCGGACAGCTCCGCCCGGTGCGCCGGATCCGCCACCCGGAGCAGCGCCTCGATCCGCCGATCCAGATTACGGTGCATCATATCGGCGCTGCCGAACCAGACTTCGGGATCACCGCCGTTGCCGAAGACGAAGATCCGGGAGTGTTCCAGGAAGCGCCCGAGGATGCTGCGCACCCGGATGTTCTCACTCAGTCCGACCACGCCGGGTCGGATCGCACAGATGCCGCGCACCAGGACGTCGACCGGCACCCCGGCCTGCGAGGCCCGGTAGAGCGCGTCGATCACGGCCTCGTCGACGATCGAGTTCATCTTGAGCTTCACGTAGGCCGGCAGGCCGGCCCGCGCGTTGGCGACCTCGTTCTGGATCCGGGCCAGCAGCCCGTCGCGCAGCCCGCGCGGCGCGGTCAGCAGCCGGCGGTAGGACTCCCGGCGCGAGTAGCCGGAGAGCCGGTTGAACAGGTCCGACAGGTCGGCGCCGACCTGCGGATCGGCGGTCAGCAGCCCCAGGTCCTCGTAGACCCGGGCCGTCTTCGGGTGGTAGTTGCCGGTGCCGACGTGGGCGTACCGCCGCAGCAGCTCGCCCTCCTGACGCACCACCAGCGACAGCTTGCAGTGCGTCTTCAGGCCGACCAGCCCGTACACCACGTGGCAGCCCGCCTCCTCCAGCTTGCGGGCCCACTTGATGTTGGCCTGCTCGTCGAAGCGCGCCTTGATCTCCACCAGCACCAGCACCTGCTTGCCGGACTCGGCCGCGTCGATCAGCGCGTCGACGATCGGCGAGTCGCCCGAGGTGCGGTACAGCGTCTGCTTGATCGCCAGCACGTGCGGGTCCGCCGCGGCCTGCTCCAGGAAGGCCTGCACCGAGGTGGAGAAGCTGTCGTACGGGTGGTGCAGCAGCACGTCGCGCTCGCGCATCGCGGCGAAGATGTCCGGCTGCGAGGCCGACTCCACGTCGGTCAGCCCGCGCGCGGTGCCGGCCACGAACTTGGAGTACTTCAGCTCCGGCCGGTCCAGCTCGGCGATCCCGAACAGCCCGGTCAGGTCCAGCGGCCCGGGCAGCGGGAACACCTCGGCCTGACTGATGTTCAGCTCGCGCACCAGCAGGTCGAGGATGTAGGGGTCGATCGACTCCTCCACCTCCAGCCGCACCGGCGGCCCGAACCGGCGCCGCATGAGCTCCTTCTCCAGCGCCTTGAGGATGTTCTCGGTGTCGTCCTCCTCCACCTCGAGGTCCTCGTTGCGGGTCACCCGGAAGGTGTGGTGGGCCAGCACCTCCATGCCCGGGAAGAGCTCCTCCAGGTGGGCGCCCATCACGTCCTCCAGCGGCACGTACCGCTGCGGCGAGGCCTCCAGGAAGCGGGAGAGCGACTGCGGAACCTTCACCCGGGCGAAGTGCTTGTGCCCGGAGACCGGGTTGCGCACCACCACCGCGAGGTTCAGGCTCAGGCCCGATATGTACGGGAAGGGGTGCGCCGGGTCGACCGCCAGCGGGGTCAGCACCGGGAAGATCTGCTGCCGGAAGAGGGTGTGCAGCCGGCCCTGCTCCTTGTCGGTCAGCTCCGCCCAGCGCACCACCTCGATGCCCTCGGTCGCCAGGTCCGGCAGCACGTCCTGCTGGAAGGTGGCGGCATGACGGGCCATCAGCTCGCGGGACCTGGTCCAGATCTGGTCCAGCACCTCGCGCGGCTGCAGGCCGGCGGCGCTGCGCTGGGCCACTCCGGTGGCGATCCGGCGCTTCAGGCCGGCCACCCGGACCATGAAGAACTCGTCCAGGTTGCTGGCGAAGATGGCCAGGAACTTGGCCCGCTCCAGCAGCGGGATCTGCGGGTCCTCGGCGAGCTCCAGCACCCGCTCGTTGAACGCCAGCCAGCTGCGCTCCCGGTCCAGGAACCGGCCCTGCGGCAGCTCGTCCAGTTCGACGACGCGGTCGGCGTCGGGGAACTGGTCCAGGGCCACCCCGAGCGCCTGGGTCAGGCGGGAGGGGGTCGGCACACCGGGCGACTCGGGCATGGCGGGGGCTCCTGACGGGTCGGAGGCTTCGGGCTCTTCGGCCGCGACCGGGTGGGGGACGGTCATGGGTTCCAACTCCTCCAAGGGGCGTCCGGGGCACCCACCCGCAGGCCCCCGGTCGCACCCGCATCCGGGTGCGACCGAGCGGGCCGACCACCCGCGGCGGTCGTTAGCCGACCGGCCCCGGCGGTGTGGCCCAAGCTGCGGGAGCGAGACACTACGGACGTCATCCTGTGATCTTCGCGGCGGCAATTGAATCCACGGTAAACACCGCATGGCCAGGAGGAAAGCTGAGGTGGTCGGCCCTACTGCCCGCCGTCACCGCCGCCGGTCCTCCGCGACCCGATACATCAGGTCTACCTCGTGCACGGTGAACCCGGCCCGTTCGTAGACCCGGACGGCCGCCGTGTTGTCGGCGTCGACGTAGAGCAGCACGGTGGGCAGCGCACGGTCCTCCGCCAGGTGCCGCAGACCCACCGCGGTGAGCGCCCGGCCCAGGCCGTTGCCCTGCTCGGCCGGGTCCACCCCGACCACGTAGACCTCGCCCAACGCCGGCTCGGCCGCGCTGGCCGGGTGCACCTTGGTCCAGTGGAACCCGACCAGCCGCTCGCCGCGCACCGCCAGGAAGAAGCCGGCCGGGTCGAACCACGGCTCGGCAATCCGCTCGGCCAGGTCCCGGGCGGTCCACGAGCCCTGCTCCGGGTGGTGGGCGAAGGCCAGCGCGTTCAACCGCAGCCAGGCCTCGTCGTCCACGCCGGGGCGGAAGGTGCGCACGGTCACGCCCGCCGGCAGCGGCACCGCCTCGGGCGCCGGCCCGGTGCGGCGCATCTGCCGCAGCTCGCGGACCAGCTCCGCGCCGTGGGCCGCGGCCAGTCGGCCGGCCGCCGGGTGACCGCCGTGCGCCCAGAAGTCGACCGCACGCTCCGGGCCGGCCCCGTCGAGCACCGCCGCCACCAACGCCCGGCCCAGCCCGCGCCCGCGCTGCTCGGGGTGGACGGCCAGCTCCGCGGTGGCGGGGCCGGGGGCGGCCGGGAGTTCCAGCTGCGCGTAACCGCCGGGGGCGCCGGGAGCCCGGTCCGCCGGCGCGCTCTGCACGAAGTGGACGACGCCCGGGCGCGACTCCCCCGCCCGCAGCCGGAGCCGGCCCGCCTCGGAGACGGCCTCCCGCCCGTCCTCCGCGGCAGCGGCCCGCAACACGGTCTGCACCGCGGCGAGCTGCTCGGGGTCCAGGGCCTCGGTGTCGATGATGTTCTTGGCGATCTCCATGCCTGGGACCCTACGCTGCCCCTCATGTCATCAGATGCGATCAAGAAAGTCCGTCCGGCCGCTTACGCCGTCTGCGTCGAGGACGACCGGATCCTGCTCGCGCGCTGGATCTCCCCCACCGGCGAACGGCTCTGGACCATGCCCGGTGGCGGCCTCGACCACGGCGAGGACCCGTACGACGCGGCCATCCGCGAGCTCGCCGAGGAGACCGGCTACCAGGTGGAACTGGAACGGCTGCTCGGCGTCGACTCGTACCACGTGCACTACCCGCCGGACCCGCAGCACGCGTTCCCCCGGGACTTCCACGGCCTGCGGATCATCTACCAGGGGCGGGTCACCGGCGGGGAGCTGCGGAACGAGACGGACGGGTCGACCGACCTGGCTGCCTGGATCCCGCTCGCCGAGGTCGAGCAACTGGACCGGATCCCGCTGGTGGACATCGCCGTCGCGCTCTACCGGGAACGGCCCGCCCTGGGGCGCATTCCGCGCGACTCGTAAACGCGAAGAAGCCCCCGACCGGAAAGGTCGGGGGCTTCTTCAGAAGAATTGTTCGGCGGCGTCCTACTCTCCCACAGGGTCCCCCCTGCAGTACCATCGGCGCTGTGAGGCTTAGCTTCCGGGTTCGGAATGTAACCGGGCGTTTCCCTCACGCTATGACCACCGAAACACTATGAAACTGTCAACCGCACCCACCCGTTACGGGATGGTGGTCGTTGTTTCAGAACAACACAGTGGACGCGAGCAACTGAGGACAAGCCCTCGGCCTATTAGTACCGGTCAGCTCCACCCATTACTGGGCTTCCACATCCGGCCTATCAACCCAGTCGTCTACTGGGAGCCTTACCCTCTCAAGGAGGTGGGAGTGCTC
>NZ_JBNQTI010000043.1:29149-54373 GCF_050325825.1 Kitasatospora sp. LaBMicrA B282 | reverse complement strand
GCCGGCGGCCCCCGAGCCGGCCGTGGTGCCCCCGGTGGGCGAGACCGTCGCCCTGGCCGCGGCGCCGGTCGGCCCCGCCGCGCCGGCTGCTCCGGCCGCACCGACCGCTCCGACCGCTCCGGGCAAGGGCGGCGGCCGCCGGGGCGTCTCCTGGAAGACCCTGCTGGCCGTCGCCGCGGTGATGGCCCTGGGCGGCACCGTCGGCGGGTTGGTGCTCAGCAACCAGCTGGGCAAGCACGACAAGTCCAGCACCACCGGCAGCAGCACCCCGGCCGCCGTGCCGCCCGCCACCACGGCCGCCACCACACCCGACGCCCCCGCCGCCGGCGCGGCCGCCTCGCCGAGCCCGGACTCCGGCGACGCCTCGGTGGCCGCGCCCACCGACTCGTCCGGTGCCTCGCAGAGCCCGGTCTCCGCCCCCACCAAGCCGGGCTCCTACACCGCCGGGCTCAACCAGGTGGCGCTGGCCATCCCGCCGTTCACCAGCTTCAGCGACGCCTACAAGATCGACCTCGCCCAGGGCACCGTGGTGCCGCCCGGCACCAACACCAAGTGGGACCTGTCGATCGCCGACACCTTCCAGCAGCTCAACGGCAACAGCAGCGACGACATGCCCAAGTTCGCCACCACGGGCGAGGACGGCTCGGACTTCGCGGTGATCACCGGTGCCAGCGTCAGCCCGGACCAGTGCGCCACCGCGATCAGCACCCACCCCGACTCGGACCTGACCTTCGGTCACGTCACGGCGGGCCGGCTGCTCTGCATCCGGGACCGCACCACCAACGCGATCGCGATCGCGGCGATCCAGACCGCCAACCAGCAGAACGGCTCCGTCCAGCTGACCCTGAGCACCTGGCAGCCCACCAGCTGACCGCACCCGCCTATCCTGGCTCGGTAGGACCCACCCTTTCGACCGGAGCACACCGTGTACTTCACCGACCGCGGGATCGAGGAGCTGGCGAGCCGGCGCGGCGACGAGGAGGTCACCTTCGAGTGGCTGGCCGAGCGCCTGCGTGAGTTCGTGGACCTCAACCCCGACTTCGAGATCCCCGTGGAGCGACTGGCCACCTGGCTGGCGCGACTCGACGACGAGGACGAGGACTGACCGTCCGGCCCCACTGCGTTCTCGGCACGGAGAAGCACTTGACTTCGCCGCCACGCGATATATCGTGTTTCTTGGAAGACGCGATACATCGCGACTCGCCGGATCGTCGCCCCTCCAGGGTACGACGGCGGCCGCCAGACGGGAGGACGAGAGATGGGCCAGTGGACAGTCGGCGAGCCCGACCGGATCAGCTTCGACGAGCCGGTGCGGGCCCTGCAGGTACGGGTCGTCGGCGGCGCGGTCAACGTGGTCGCGGCCGAGGGACCGGCCCGCCTCGAGGTCACCGAGCTGGACGGCGACCCGCTCCAGGTCACCCTGACGGACGGCGTCCTCACCGTCACCTACCCCCAGCTCAGCTGGGCCGACTTCGGCGACAGGATCAAGTCGGTCGAGTCGGTGAAGGGCCTGCTGGACTCGCTGTTCCGCAAGCGCAAGGCCCGGGCCGTGGTCTCGGTGACCGTCCCGGCGGACACCGAGGTCAAGGTCGGCACGGTCACCGCCGAGGCGACCGTCTCCGGCATCCACGGCGGCACCTCGGTCTACGGCGTGGGCGGCGCCACCACCCTGGTCGGCCTGACCGGCCGGATCGAGGCCAAGACGGTCTCCGGCGACATCGACGCCGAGGGGGTCTCCGGCGAACTCCGGGTCAAGACGGTCTCCGGCGGCCTGACGGTGATCTCCGGCACCCCCTCGGCGCTGCACGCCAACACGGTCGGCGGTGCCGTCACCCTGGACCTGGCCGGCACCGCGCCCGCCGAGGTGCGGGTCAACACGGTCAGCGGCGACGTCGCGGTCCGGCTGCCGCAGCCGGCCGACACCACCGTCGAGGCCGGCAGCACCAACGGCCAGTTCGCCACCGCCTTCGACGAGTTGACGATCGGCGGCAGCTGGGGCGCGAAGAAGCTCAGCGGCAAGCTGGGCGCCGGCACCGGCCGGCTCCAGGTGACCACCGTCTCCGGTGCGATCTCGGTGCTGCGCCGCCCGGAGGCCGAGGATGAAGGACCCGGCCCGGTCAAGGAGTTGACCACCGGCGAGACCCCCGAGGACCTGGTCCCCGGGCAGCCGGCGGCGAGCCTCGACGACGACGTGAAGGGTGAGCAGGCATGAGCGGCGTCTTCGCACACGGCCGGCTGCGGCTCTACCTGCTGAAGCTGCTGGACGAGTCGCCGCGGCACGGCTACGAGGTGATCCGCCTGCTGGAGGAGCGCTTCCACGGGTTGTACGCGCCGTCCGCCGGCACCGTCTACCCCCGCCTGGCCAAGCTGGAGCAGGAGGGGCTGGTCGAGCACAGCACCGAGGGCGGCCGCAAGGTCTACCGGATCACCGAGGCGGGCCGCCAGGAGCTGGCCGAGCGTCAGGCCGACCTGGCCGAGCTGGAGGTGGAGATCAGCGACTCGGTCTCCCAGCTGGCGGGGGCGATCCGGGAGGACGTCCGCGACTCCGCCAAGGACCTGCGCGCCGAGCTGCGCGACGCGGCCCGCAACACCCCGAAGGCCGCCGAGTCCGGTGCGCAGTGGGGCGGTTGGGGCACCGACTCCGGCTGGCAGCGCACCAAGGAGGAGTTCGCCGAGTTCAAGGCCCAGGCCAAGCGGGCCAAGGAGCAGGAGCGGGCCGCCAAGGAGCAGGCCAAGCGGGCCAAGGAGGAGGCGCGCAAGGCCAAGGAGCAGTCCCAGGCGGTGCGCCAGGCGGCCCAGCAGGAGGCGCTGCGGATCAAGCGCCGGGTGGAGCAGCAGGTGCGCGAGCACGTCGGCAAGGGCGACTGGCCGACCGGGCTGACCGAGGGGCTCTCCGAGCTGACCCGGGGCCTGGCCGGTCTGGCGGACCCGAGCCGCTGGGGCGAGGGGGCGCCGAGCAAGGCGGACGCTGACAAGGCGGACCTCGACAAGGTGGATCTCGGCAAGGCGGCACCGGCCGACCTGCCGGACTGGGCCCGGAGCGAGCCGGGCGGCGAGCCGGCCCGGGAGCTGGAGCGGCTGCTGGACCGGTTCCGCGACCGGATCCGGGACGCCGCCCGGGACGCCGAGCGGGCGGACCGGCCGGTGACCGGCGAGCAGCTGCGGGAGGCCCAGGCGGCGCTCGCCGCTGCCGCCGAGCGGCTGCACGGCCTGCTCGGCTGAGGCCCGAGCGGCTCGCCTGAGGCCCGAGCCCCCGAAAAGTCGGAGCCCGTTGCATGCGCCCCCGGCGCGCGCAACGGGCTCACGCCGTTCAGGGCTCCAGGACGACCTTCCCGAAGACCTCGCCCTTGGCCAGGCGCGCGAAGCCGTCGCGCGCCTCGGCCAGCGGCAGCACCGAGTCGATCACCGGGCGCACCCCGGCGTGCGCACAGAGCGCGAGCAGGCCGGCGAGCTCCTCCTTGGTCCCCATGGTGGAGCCGACCACCTTGAGCTCCAGGAAGAAGATCCGGTTCAGCTCGGCCGCCTTCGGGTTCGGCCCCGAGGTCGCGCCGGAGATCACGATGGTCCCGCCCGGCCTGAGCGCCTTCACCGAGTGCGACCAGGTGGCCGCCCCGACCGTCTCCATGACCGCGTCCACCCGCTCCGGCAGCCGGGCGCCGCTCTCGAACGCGGCGTCCGCGCCCAGCTCCACCGCCCGGGCCCGCTTGGCCTCGTCCCGCCCGGTGACCCAGACCCGCAGGCCCGCGGCCTTCCCCAGGACGATCAGCGCGGTGGCCACCCCGCCGCCGGCGCCCTGCACCAGCACGGTGTCGCCGGGGCGCACCCCGGCGTTGGTGAAGAGCATCCGGTAGGCGGTCAGCCAGGCGGTGGGCAGGCAGGCCGCCTCGGCGAAAGAGAGCTCGGCCGGCTTGGGCAGCAGGTTCCAGGTGGGCACCGCGACCCGCTGGGCGAAGGTGCCCTGGTAACGCTCGGTGAGGATGGAGCGCGGCTCGGCCGGGCCGACCCCGTGGCCGCTCTGGCCGATCACCGAGTGGATCACCACCTCGTTGCCCTGCTCGTCGATCCCGGCCGCGTCGCAGCCCAGGATCATCGGCAGCCGCTCGGCCGGCAGCCCCACCCCGCGCAGCGACCACAGGTCGTGGTGGTTGAGGGTGGCGGCCTTGACCGTCACCACGCTCCAGCCGGGCCGGGCCTCGGGCTCCGGCAGCTCCCCGAGCTCCAGGGCGCTCAGCGGGTCCTCGGCATCGATGCGTGCTGCGTAGGCGGCGAACATGGACCGGACACTAGCCGGGAAAGGCCGGGGCCCGGAACCACGCAGGGGTGTGACCTCCACCGCGTGTCCCGGGCCCATCCGTCCGGTGCCGCCCCCGGCACCGCCGGGGACCTGACGTGCCGTCCGCCTACCGACCAGTACGGCCGGCCGGCTGGTCGGTGCACCGACTAGCGGCGCGCGACGCCCTCGCGACGGGCCGCCTCGGCGACCGCCTTGGTCACCGCCGGCGCCACCCGCGCATCGAACGGCGAGGGGATCACCTTCTGCGCGGACAGCTCCTCGGCCACCACGCCGGCCAGCGCCTCGGCGGCGGCCAGCTTCATGCCCTCGGTGATCCGGGAGGCCCGGACCTGCAGCGCACCGGCGAAGATGCCGGGGAAGGCCAGCACGTTGTTGATCTGGTTCGGGAAGTCCGAGCGACCGGTGGCCACCACGGCCGCGTACTTGTGCGCGACCTCGGGGTGGATCTCCGGGTTCGGGTTGGCCATCGCGAAGATCAGGCAGTCCTTCGCCATGGTGGCCACCGCCTCCTCCGGCACGGTGCCGCCGGAGACGCCGATGAAGACGTCCGCGCCGGCCAGCGCCTCGGCCAGGCTGCCCTTGAGGCCGGCCTTGTTGGTCAGCTCGGCGATCTCGGTCTTGACGTCGGTCAGGTCCTCACGGCCCTGGTGCACCACGCCGCGGCGGTCGCACAGCGCGACGTCGCCGATCCCGGCCGAGACCAGCATCTTGGCGATCGCGATGCCGGCGGCGCCGGCGCCGGAGATGACGGCCCGCAGGTCGCCGATCCCGCGGCCGGTCACCTTGGCGGCGTTCCACAGCGCGGCGGTGGTGACGATCGCGGTGCCGTGCTGGTCGTCGTGGAAGATCGGGATGTCCAGCGCGTCCTGGAGCCGGCGCTCGATCTCGAAGCACCGGGGGGCCGAGATGTCCTCCAGGTTGACGCCGCCGAAGGACGGGGCCAGCCGGACCACGGTCTCCACGATCTGGTCGACCTCGGTGCAGTCCAGCGCGATCGGGACCGCGTCCACGCCGCCGAACTGCTTGAACAGGATGGCCTTGCCCTCCATCACGGGCAGCGAGGCCTGCGGGCCGATGTCGCCCAGGCCCAGCACGGCGGTGCCGTCGGTCACCACCGCGACCGTGTTGGCCTTCCAGGTGTAGTCGTCGACCAGCTCGGGCTGCTCGGCGATGGCGGTGCAGACCCGGGCCACACCCGGGGTGTAGGCCAGGGACAGGTCGTCCGCGTCGCGCACCGGCACCGTGGCGCGCACCTCCATCTTGCCGCCGCGGTGCAGCGCGAAGACGGCGTCGACGGGCTCGTCGGTGTCCGGGGTTCGAGGGTGGATGATCTCCGCTGCCACTATGACCTCTTCGTCATGATCAGCGAGGGCACGCGGCGCGACACGGTGAAAGGCGCGTCGCACCAGCGGCCTCGGGGGGTGAGGGTTTTGATGAGCCTGCGCTGTGCTGTTCGGCTGAGCCTAGAGCCGAGGCTGAGCACCGCACGTGGGCCTCGGGTTTCTCGTCACGCACTGTTCACCGAGGTCGGCGCTCCAGTGCTCGTCCGTAGTCGTCAGAGCTCGCACACACGCAGGGGTGAACGGAGGGTCCCGGAGGGGAGGTGGTGGCTCGGCTACGGAGTCGGCGTCGTGACTTCCGGTCCTGCGCACCCCGGCCCTGTCGCGAGCCGGCGGGTCTCTGTTCGGTATCGGGGGTCACCCGATAGCAGATTCTGACACACCCGGCGCACACTCCGGCAGACCGGGATGGGAGGATCGCCCTCCCCGCCCCCCTTGACCGGCAACCTCGACGGACACCGGCCGCGCACCCCCTGACCTGCGGCCGCCTGGGCAGACCCGAGGTCGCGCTGCACACCCCCGCAGCCCCGCCGTGGCGGACCTCACTCGCTCTTCCCTCCCTCAGGAAGCCAGTTCAGCCATGCGCATCCGCATCCTCGTACCCGCAATCGGCGTGGGCACCCTGCTGCTCGCCGGTTGCGGCGGGATCCCGACCGCACCGCCGGTCACCGGTCCCGCCCTGAAGGCCCAGCTGCCCAAGGCACTCCGCTCCGCGGGCGTGCTCAAGGTCGGCTCCAACCTGAACTACGCCCCGGTCGACTTCAAGGACCCGTCCACCGAGCAACCGGCCGGACTCGACGTCGACCTGGCCGACGCGCTCGGCGACTACCTGGGCATGAAGGTCCAGATCGTTGACGAACCGTTCGACCAACTGATCCCCGACGTCCAGGCCGGAAAGCTGGACCTGGCCATGTCCGCGGTGATCGACACCCAGGAACGCCAACTCGGCACCGACGACAACGGCAACCGGACCAATCCCGGGGTCGACTTCGTCGACTACTTCATCACCGGCACCTCGATGCTGGTCAAGGCCGGAAATCCGCTCTCGGTGGTCACCCTGGACAACCTCTGTGGGCGCACCATCGCGGTTCAGGCGGGCACCATCCAGGCCGAGATCGCCGGCCGCCAGGTGGCCGCCTGCCAGAAGACCGGCCAGGCGCTCAAGATCGACCAGTTCCCGACCGACGCCCAGGCGCTGGCCGAGGTCGCCTCCGGCGCGGCCGCGGCCGACCTGAACGACTACCCGATCGCCGCCTACAACACCGAGCCGGACCGCGGCGGCAGCCGCTACCAGGTGGCCGGCGCGATGATGCAGACCAGCCCCTACGGCATCACCGTCAACAAATCCGACGGCACGCTGCGCGACGTGATCTCCAAGGCCCTCGACCAACTGATCCGCAACGGCGACTACGACAAGATCATGACCAGGTGGAACGCCCGGGACGGGGAGGTTCCGGCCTCCACGGTGAACGGCGGTTTCTGAACTCCCGCACCCTGCGAACCACCGGTTTCCGGCCCCCTCGGGCCGGGAACCGGTGGCCCCTGCGCAACGGCCCGGAACCCACCGCCGGGCGGAAGCGGATCACTGGTGAGAACCTGGCAGGAAATGCGCGGTGGGG
The DNA here is from genome assembly GCF_050325825.1 of Kitasatospora sp. LaBMicrA B282. Taxonomy (NCBI): domain Bacteria; kingdom Bacillati; phylum Actinomycetota; class Actinomycetes; order Kitasatosporales; family Streptomycetaceae; genus Kitasatospora; species Kitasatospora sp. LaBMicrA B282. The sequence goes on along the minus strand of NZ_JBNQTI010000043.1, from coordinate 47,120 downwards.
GGCGCGTCATCCGTTTCCGACCTCAACAGTGCCCCGCTCAACAGTTCGGCCCGCCTCGTCTCTCACCAGGAGGCTCCCCCATGCTCACCCGCACCCGCCGCTCCACGCTCGCCGCCCTCGGGGCGGTCCTGGTCTCCGGCACCCTGGTCATGACGGGCTGCAGCAGCAGTAGCAGCAGCACCAGCTCCGGCAGCGCCTCGGCGATCCCCACCCCGACCGCCGTGGCCTCGCTCGCCGCGAAGGTGCCGGCCGACATCAAGTCCAGCGGCAAGCTGGTGGTCGGCACCGACGCTTCGTACGCGCCCAACGAGTTCAAGAACGACAGCGGCCAGATCGAGGGCATGGACGTCGACCTGGCCGGCGCCATCGCGGCCAAGCTGGGTCTGACCGCCGAGGTCCAGGACTCCCAGTTCACCGCGATCATCCCGGGCATCGAGTCCAACAAGTTCCAGCTCGGCATGAGCTCCTTCACCGACACCAAGGACCGCGAGGCGACCGTCGACATGGTCACCTACTTCACCGCGGGCACCTCGACCGCCGTGAAGAAGGGCAATCCGCAGAACATCTCGGCCGACGACCTGTGCGGCAAGAAGGTCGCCGTGCAGACCGGCACCACCCAGGCCGACGAGATCGCGAACGTGCTCAACCCGGCCTGCCAGAAGGCCGGCAAGCCGACCATCCCGAACAACGGCGACAAGTACGACCTGCAGACCGACGTCACCAACGCCCTGGTCTCCGGCCGCGACGACGCGATGCTCGCCGACTCCCCGGTGGTCGACTACGCGATCAAGACCAGTGGCCAGCTGGAGAAGATCGGCTCCACCACCGACACCGCCCCGTACGGCGTGGTGGTCGCCAAGAACTCCGCGCTGACGCCGGCGGTCCAGGGGGCCGTGCAGTCGCTGATCGACGACGGCACGTACCAGAAGATCCTGCAGAAGTGGGGCGTCCAGTCCGGCGCGATCGCCACCTCACAGGTCAACGGCGCCACCAGCTGACCCCACCCGCCCACTCACGCTAGGTCGACTCGTGAACCTGACCGACAGGGGGCGGGTGCCCCCGGCCCATCCCGAGCTCAAGGCCGTACCGGTGCGCCATCCGGGACGCTGGGCCGGCGCGGTCGTCATCCTCGTGCTGCTCGCGATGCTGATCAACGCCCTGGTCACCAACCCGGTGTTCGACTGGCACACCGTCGGCCACTACCTGTTCCACCAGAGCATCGTCCACGGCGTGGGCGTGACCCTGCAGTTGACGGTCTACTCGATGCTGATCGGCGTGTCCGGCGGCGTCCTGCTGGCCGTCATGCGGCTCTCGCCCAACCCGCTGCTCTCCGGCACCGCGTACGTCTACATCTGGGTCTTCCGCGGCACCCCGGTCCTCGTGCAGCTGGTGTTCTGGGGCTTCCTCGGCCTGCTCTGGGAGAAGATCTCGATCGGCGTGCCGTTCGGGCCCACCTTCTGGTCCCAGAACACCAACACCCTGGTGCCCACCTTCACCGCCGCCCTGCTCGGCCTCGGGCTGAACGAGGCCGCCTACATGGCCGAGATCGTCCGCGCCGGCATCCAGTCGGTGAACGAGGGCCAGAGCGAGGCGGCCCACGCGCTCGGCATGACCCGGAGCCAGACCATGCGCCGGATCGTGCTGCCGCAGGCGATGCGCGTGATCATCCCGCCGACCGGCAACGAGACCATCTCGATGCTGAAGACCACCTCGCTGGTCACCGTGATCTCCCTGGAGGAACTCTTCCGGGCCGGCCAGAACATCTACTCGCACAACTTCAAGAACATCCCGCTGCTCGTCGTGGTCTCCATCTGGTACCTGTTCCTGACCTCGATCCTCACCATCGGCCAGTACTACGTCGAACGGCACTTCGCCCGGGGCGCCAACCGGGTGCTGCCGCCGACCCCGCTGCAGAAGCTGCGGGCGCTGTTCGTGAAGGCCCCGGCGCAGCAGGCCCCGGTCACGGCGCTGCCCCCGGAAGGAGGTCCCCATGTCTGAGCAGTCGGCGCCGGTCGACCCGGTGGTGCCCGGGTCGGTGATGGTCAGGGCCGAGGGGGTGCGCAAGTCCTTCGGCCTGGTGGAGGTGCTCAAGGGCATCGACCTGGAGGTCCGGCAGGGCGAGGTGTTCTGCCTGATCGGCCCCTCCGGCTCCGGCAAGTCCACCTTCCTGCGCTGCATCAACCACCTGGAGAAGGTCAGCGGCGGCCGGCTCTCGGTGGACGGCGAACTGGTCGGCTACCGGCAGAAGGGCGACCGGCTCCACGAACTGAAGGACCGCGAGGTGGCCCGCAAGCGGCGGGACATCGGCATGGTCTTCCAGCACTTCAACCTGTTCCCGCACATGACCGCCCTGGAGAACATCACGGAGGCACCGATCCAGGTGAAACGCGAGTCCAAGTCGGCCGCCCGGGAGCGGGGCCGGGCGCTGCTGGAGCGGGTGGGACTGGCCGACAAGGCGGCCAACTACCCCTCCCAGCTCTCCGGCGGCCAGCAGCAGCGGGTGGCGATCGCCCGGGCCCTGGCCATGGAGCCCAAGCTGATGCTCTTCGACGAACCCACCTCGGCGCTCGACCCGGAGCTGGTCGGCGACGTGCTGGACGTGATGCGCAGCCTCGCCGAGGAGGGCATGACCATGGTCGTGGTCACCCACGAGATGGGCTTCGCCCGCGAGGTGGGCGACGCGCTGGTCTTCATGGACGGCGGGGTGGTGGTGGAATCCGGCCATCCGCGCGAGGTGCTCGCCCATCCGCAGCACCAGCGGACCAAGGCGTTCCTCTCCAAGGTGCTGTGACGGCACCGGTGACGCGGGGTGGCCGGCAACGGTCCCCCGCGTCACCGGCGAAAGGTAATAGGCTTTATTCAAGCCACCCGTTACTGCGTTGCGGAGGATGCCCCGGTGGAGCTCGCCCTGTACGCCGACTTCGCCGTCCGGCTGGTCAACAGCGAGGAGCCGGATCGCGGCACCGACGCTCTGACCAGCGTGGACGCGGTGCGCGAGCTGTTCGGCCGCCCCGACTCGGTGGGCGCCAGGCTGGCCGAGACCGCCGACCTGCCCCGGCTGCGGGCGATCCGCGGGCGGCTGCGCGCGGTCTTCGAGGCGGCCGCGGCCGGCGAGGAGGTGCGCGGCGTCGACCTGCTGAACCAGCTGCTGGTCGAGTACCCGGTCAGCCCGGTGGTCTCGGGGCACGACTACCTGGACGACAGCGGCCGGCCGCGCTGGCACCTGCACCTGGCGGACAACGCCGCCACCGCGACCGCCGCCTTCACCGCGGTCGCCTGCATGGGCCTGGCCATCCACCTGACCGAGCTGGGTGCGGACCGGCTGGGCATCTGCCAGGCCGCGCCGTGCCGCAACGCCTACCTGGACACCTCCACCAACCGCTCCCGCCGCTACTGCTCGGACCGCTGCGCGACCCGGGCCAACGTGGCCGCCTACCGGGCGCGCAAGCGCCAGGAGGCCGAAGCGGCGGCCGCCCGGCAGGCCCCCGGCGCTACAGCTCTGGGCTGAGCCGCCGGAAGACCCCGAACCGGGCCGCCAGGCCCGGCCAGCGGCCCAGCGGGCGGGCGCAGAGCAGCCGCTCCAGCCAGCCGGCCGGCGCCAGCCAGACCGGGTGCGGGCCGGTCCGCAGCAGCACCCGGCCGAGCACCAGCTCGTCCGGGACCGCGCCGAAGTCCCGGCTGTCGTTCTCCACGAACTGGTTGTCGGAGAGCAACCACCAGCCCTTGGCCCGCCGCTCGGCGGCCCGCTTGACCAACAGCAGGTCCTGCCGCAGCGGGTGGCGGACCAGCAGCACCGCGCCGGGGCGGATCCGGGCGCCGTAGCGGACCACCACCCGGTCGCCGTGGTAGAGGGTGGGGACCATCGAGGGCCCGGCCACGTCCATCAGCCCGAACGGGAGCAAGCCACCCCCCGTACGCTCCACGGGCTCTGGACCCGCGTCAGTGCCCCGTCGCCGCATCGCCGTACCTCCTTGTCGCGCCCGCCGGCTCCCCCTTCGGTCACCAGCATCCCGCATGCACAACGCGTGCCCGATATCGACCGGTTCCGACTCCGCCTTTTGCCCTAGGCCCCCGTCCCGGCCGAGAGATCCGGCAGGCCGCGGGGTAATCTCAGCCCCGGGAAGACGATCTAAGGAAGGACTCCCATGCTCTCTCGTCTGTTTGCGCCGCGGGTCACCGCACACGCCCACTGCGACCTGCCCTGCGGTGTCTACGACCCCGCTCAGGCCCGTATCGAGGCCGAGTCGGTGAAGGCCACTCAGGAGAAGTACCTGGCCAACGAGGACGCCCACTTCCGCGCGCGCGCCATCATCATCAAGGAGCAGCGCGCCGAGGCCGTCAAGCACCACCTGTCGGTGCTCTGGAGCGACTACTTCAAGGCTCCGCACTTCGAGAAGTACCCGCAGCTGCACCAGCTCTTCAACGACGCGCTGAAGGCCGCCTCGGCGACCAAGGCGTCGACCGACCCGGCCACCGGCCAGGCGCTGCTCGACCACATCGCCCAGATCGACAAGATCTTCTGGGAGACCAAGCAGGCCTGATCCCGGCCCGCTCTCCCGCCGGCGTCAACCCGGCACCGACGCCCTTCACTCCGCGGAGTGGAGGGCGTCCGTCGTCGGCCCACTCGAAGTACCCTCGAAGGCATGATCAGGAGCGCTGTCGCCGAGGACGTCCCCACCATCGTCGAGCTGATCCGCGAGCTCGCGGAGTACGAGAAGGCCCTGGACCAGGCCCAGGCCACCGAGGAACAGCTGCACGCGGCGCTGTTCGGCCCCGAACCGGCGGTTTTCGGCCTGATCGCCGAGGACGACGAGAGTTGCGAGACGGTCGGTTTTGCACTCTGGTTCCGCAACTTCTCCACCTGGACCGGCCGGCACGGGATCTACCTGGAGGACCTCTACGTGCGCCCCGAGGCGCGCGGCGGCGGGCACGGCAAGGCCCTGCTCACCGAGCTGGCCCGGATCGCCGTGCAGCGCGGCTACAGCCGCCTGGAGTGGGCGGTGCTGGACTGGAACGACCCGGCCATCGGCTTCTACCGCTCGCTCGGCGCGCGGCCGATGGACGAGTGGACCACCTTCCGGCTCACCGGGGAAGCCCTGCAACAGCTGGGAGAGCGCTGACGACCTGCGACGAATCCGGTCACAGGTCACGACATCGGTGGGTCGATCGCGGTAACGTCTCGGCGGACGGCCCGCGTCCGGCGCCGCCCGACTGGGTAGGAGTGGGACGTACCGCACCACCCCTCAAGACAGTTGGGGCGAACCAGTTGAGCCAAGCAACAGAACGTGCCACCGCCCACGGGGCGCCGGCACAGCGCGTCACCCAGGAGGTGAGGGTGTCCCAGATCGACGGCGATGCCGAGTCCCGGGACGAAACGGCCGCCAAGGATTTCGTGGAGGTCCGGTTGCCCGCCCAGGGCGCCTACCTCTCGGTGCTGCGGACGGCCACCGCCGGGCTCGCCGCCCGGCTGGACTTCACCCTCGACGAGATCGAGGACCTGAGGATCGCGGTCGACGAGGCCTGCGCCATCCTCCTCCAGCAGGCGGTGCCGGGGTCGGTGCTGTCCTGCGAGTTCCGGCTGGTGGGCGACGCGCTGCGGGTCACCGTCTCCGCGCCGACCACCGACGGCCGGGCGCCGGAGCGCGACACCTTCGCCTGGACGGTGCTCTCCGCGCTGGCCGGCGAGGTGGAGTCCTCGGTCGCTGAGGACCGCACGGTCAGCATCAGCCTGCACAAGAAGCGCGGCGGGACCGCTCTCCAGCCGTGACCGGGCTGCCCGGCCCGGTCGTCGGGCCGCCCGGCGCTGCGGCCCGAGGACCGGGCCGCAGCGGAGTCGTTCCCGCTCCGGGCCCCGGTCGCGGTACAACCAATGTGATGGCCCGGGCGCTCCGGCGGCCCGGGCGCTCCCGGAACGGAACGGGGGATCGCCGTGAGTGATCTGGATCGGAACTCTGCCGTCGGGCCGGTGCCCGTGGACGGCCGGCCCGCGGACGCACCGTCCACGGGCGGGCGGTCCGTGCCCGGCCCCGCGGCCCGGCGCCGTACCGTGCCCGCCCCCGCCACCCCCCACGACGCGCACCCGAAGGACGCCCAGCGGATGAGCCAGCCGACCGACCCGATGCCGGAGCCGACGGCAGGACGGCGTCCGCCGGCGGACCCGATGGGCGACGACGACCCGCTGGACGACGGTGACCTGCACGACGCCGAGCTCACCGACGGCGAGCCGGCCGACGGCGAGCTCGACGACGAGCCGGCCGGGGGCGGGGCGGTCGACGGCGAGCTGGCCGAGGTGGTCCGGGCCGCGCTGCCCGCCCAGAGCAGCGCCCAGCACCGCACGGCGGCTCCGGACCGCGAGGCGGCGCGCGCACTCTTCGTGCGCCTGTCCGCGCTCCCGGAAGGTTCGGCCGAGCGGGTGGAGCTGCGCAACCAGCTGGTCCGGATGCACATCCCGCTGGTCGAGCACCTGGCCCGGCGGTTCCGCAACCGGGGCGAGCCGCTGGACGACCTGACCCAGGTCGCCACCATCGGCCTGATCAAGTCGGTGGACCGGTTCGACCACGAGCGCGGCGTGGAGTTCTCCACCTACGCCACCCCGACCATCGTGGGCGAGATCAAGCGGCACTTCCGGGACAAGGGCTGGGCGGTCCGGGTGCCGCGCCGGCTGCAGGAGCTGCGGCTCTCGCTGACCACCGCGACCAGCGAACTCTCCCAGCGGCACGGCCGCTCCCCCACGGTGCACGAGCTGGCCGAGCACCTCGGGATCTCCGAGGAGGACGTGCTGGAGGGCCTGGAGTCGGCCAACGCCTACTCCACGCTCTCCCTCGACGTCCCGGACAGCGACGACGAGTCGCCGGCCGTGGCGGACACCCTGGGCGCCACCGACGAGGCGCTGGAGGGCGTGGAGTACCGCGAGTCGCTCAAGCCGCTGCTGGCCCAACTGCCGCAGCGCGAGCAGAAGATCCTGGTGCTCCGGTTCTTCCGGAACATGACGCAGTCCCAGATCGCGGCCGAGGTCGGCATCTCGCAGATGCACGTCTCCCGGCTGCTCGCCCGCACGCTGGCCCAGCTGCGCGACAAGCTGCTGGTCGAGGAGTGAGCCGGCGGGCGGGGCCGGTCGGCGGCGGTCAGCCGGCGGCGGCCTCGCCCGCGTCCTCGGTGCGGTAGAGCAGCGCGGTGACCCGCGGGTTGAGCGTGGTCACCAGGCCGGCCAGGCCGACCACGCCGACCAGGATGCCGAGGCCGGTCATCGCGCCACCGCTCTGCAGCATGTAGTAGGCCACCGGCAGGCAGGTGGAGTGGGTCAGCACCGCCGGGCTGCGGCCCCAGCGGCGCAGCCGGAGCAGCGCCCGCGAGGCGAACAGCGGCAGCAGCCCCATCAACAGGATCACCGCGCCGCCGTACTCGACCAGCCCCGGGTTGCGGGTCGTCTCGACCAGCCCGCCGACGATCATGTAGCCGCCCCAGGCGGTCAGCGCGGCGCCCTCGGCGGCGGTCAGCGCCACGGCGGCGATCAACGCGGCGGGCCGCGCCGGGCGCGGAACGGCGTCAGTGGAGGTTTCTGCGGTCACTCCAGCAGGGTAGCCGCCACGCCGGGCCCGGCGAGCCGTAGGCTGAACCTCATGCGTGCGCTCCTGGTCGTGAACCCGAAGGCCACCACCACCAGTGGCCGAACCAGGGACGTGCTCACCCATGCGCTGCGCAGCGACCTGAAGCTGGAGGTCGCGGTCACCGAGCACCGCGGCCACGCCCGCACGCTGGCCCGGGACGCGGCCGCGGACGGTTCGGTGGACCTGGTGGTCGCGCTCGGCGGCGACGGCACGGTCAACGAGGTGGTCAACGGGCTGCTGGCGCACGGCCCCGGCGAGAAGGTGCCGCGGCTGGCCGTGGTGCCCGGCGGCAGCACCAACGTCTTCGCCCGGGCGCTCGGACTGCCCAACCACCCGGTGGAGGCCACCGGCCAGTTGCTGGACGCGCTGGAGAACCGCCGGGAGCGCTCCATCTCGCTCGGCAAGGCGATGACCCCCGGGCTGCCGGACCGTTGGTTCACCTTCACCGCGGGCCTGGGCTTCGACGCCGGAGTGGTCGGCCGGGTGGAGGAACAGCGCCGGCTGGGGCGCAGGTCGACCCACGCGCTCTACGTCCGCGAGGCCCTCCGGCACTACGTCACGGAGCGTGACCATCGCCGCAGCGGGCCGGTGACCCTGGAGCTGCCGGGCCGGGCGCCGGTGTCGGGTCTGGTGCTGACCATAGTTTCGAACACCTCGCCGTGGACTTTCCTCGGCAATCGGCCGGTGCTGCCTTCGCCCGCGGCTTCCTTCGAAACCGACCTTGACGTCTTCGGCATCACTCGAATGACAGCGTTCGGAACCGCTCGTACGGTCCGTCAGATTCTGCGGCCGCACACTCCTTCGGAGCAATCCCGCAAGCCCGCCGGTCCGACCGGCAAGCACGTCGTCTCCTATCACGATGTCAGGCACTTCACCTTGGTTTCACAGGAACCGGCCCCATTTCAGGTCGACGGGGACCACCTTGGGGACAGGAGTCGCGTCAGTTTCACAGGCGTACGCCGGGCACTGCGTGTGATTGTGTGACCAGAAGGGGGTCCCGCCCTTCTTCTCGAACGCGCTAGCCCCCTTCACCCCATAGAAGTACTGCCTGTGAGGTAGGCGACACCGAAGAATCAAAAATTCCTCCTCGAAGGGGGTTGTATCCGAGCCCGAGGTTTGCGAACCTCTACATGGCGATCGGGACGCGTCGCAGCGGGACAAGCGAGGCGGCCCCACTGAGCATCCCCAGGCGCTCCGCGCCGCTGGGAGCCCTCAGGCTGAGTAGTACCTCAGGATGCGCCCGAACCCCCCTTCTGCACAGACTGCCGGGCCGTGAAGGCCCTAGGTCCCTTTTGCCGTTGTGGGATTCGTGAAAGCGTTCACATTCACAAGCCACCATCGATAGTGCCGAGCGGACCACCGTCTGCCGGCAGGAGGAGTTGGACGACCATGGACTGGCGCCACCGCGCTGTCTGCCGCGAAGAGGACCCGGAGCTGTTCTTCCCGATCGGGAACACCGGCCCTGCTCTGCTGCAGATCGAGGAAGCCAAGGCCGTGTGCCGCCGCTGTCCCGTCATGGAGCAGTGTCTGCAGTGGGCTCTGGAGACCGGCCAGGACGCCGGCGTCTGGGGCGGGATGAGCGAGGACGAGCGTCGCGCGATGAAGCGCCGTGCCGCCCGCAACCGCGCCCGCACCGCCTGAGCAAGCGCTCAGGCAGCGCCCGGGCAGCGCTCGGGCACACCGATCAACCCATGATCACAGGCTTCGGCCGCCACTCCGTCGAAGCCTTCCGCAGGAGCCGCCGCACTCCGACCAACCGTCGGCGCGGCGACCTCGACACCTGAGCCCGGCTCGGTCCCGACACTTGCTACTGTTCACGCAGAGCAATATCGTGGACCTGGGACGCTCACCGTACGCAATGTGCGGCGCGAGCGGACCGGACATTGCAGGACCAGCGCGTGCCACGGTGTCGCGCACCACAGAGCCCCCGTTCCGACCGACTCCCCCCGACGGCCGGAACGGGTTGAGAGGCCCTGTCGACCCTCCCCCCCGGTCGACAGGGCCTCGTTCTTGTCTGCCCGCAACCGCGCCCGCCGCTCCTCGACAGGCTCAACAGCCGGGCGGCCGATCGGAGTTGTCGCTCCGCCGGGCCGCCCGGCCGCCGGCCGTCAGCGGACCGGGATCTCCAGCACCACCTTGGTGCCGCCGCCGGGCGCCGCCACCATGTCGAAGGTGCCGCCCAGCTCCCCGGTGGCCAGCGTGCGGACGATCTGCAGGCCCAGGTTGCCGCCCTGCTGCGGATCGAACCCCTCCGGCATGCCGCGCCCGTCGTCCTGCACCGTGATCAGCAGGTACTCGTCCGGCCGGGCACCACCGTTCCAGCTGTCCGACCAGCCCGCTCCGCCGGCCGGGGCCCGCCCGCGCAGCGCGCTGACCGAGAGGTTGCCGGCCGACTTGGGACCGAAGGCATGCTCCAGCGCGTTCTGCAGCAGCTCGGTGAGGACCATCGCCAGCGGGGTGGCCACCTCGGCGGAGAGGATGCCGAAGCTGCCGGTGCGCCGGGTGGTCACCTGGCCGTCCTGGGACAGCTCCATCACCATGGCGAGCACCCGGTCGGCGATCTCGTCGAAGACGACCTGTTCGTCCAGGGTCTGGGAGAGCGTCTCGTGCACGATCGCGATCGAGCCGACCCGGCGCACCGCCTCGTCCAGTGCGCCGCGCGCCGCGTCCGAGTCCATCCGGCGGGACTGCAGGCGCAGCAGCGCGGCCACCGTCTGCAGGTTGTTCTTCACCCGGTGGTGGATCTCCCGGATGGTGGCGTCCTTGGTCATCAACTCCCGCTCGCGGCGGCGCAACTCGGTGACGTCGCGGACCAGCACCAGCGAACCGGTGTGCGTGCCCTTGGGCTTGAGCGGGATCGCACGCAGCGTGACCACCCCGCCCTGCGCCTCCACCTCGGTCTGCCGCGGCGCCCAGCCGCTGGCCAGCTTCACCAGCGCCTCGTGCACCGCGCCGCGCGAGGGCGGGGCCAACTCGGCCGTGGTCCGCCCCAGATGACCGCCCACCAGGTCGGTGGTCAGGCCCAACCGGTGGTAGGCGGAGAGCGCGTTGGGGCTGGCGTAGGTGACGATGCCGTCGGCGTCCAGCCGGATCAGGCCGTCGCCGACCCGGGGGGCGGCGTCCATGTCGACCTGCTCGCCGGCGTAGGGGAACGTTCCGGCGGCGATCATCTGGGCCAGGTCGGAGGCGCTCTGCAGGTAGGTGAGCTCCAGCCGGCTCGGGGTGCGCACGGTGAGCAGGTTGGTGTTGCGGGCGATCACGCCGAGGACCCGGCCCTCGCGGCGCACCGGGATCGACTCGACCCGCACCGGCACCTCCTCGCGCCACTCCGGGTCGCCCTCCCGGACGATCCGGCCCTCGTCGAAGGCGGCGTCCAGCAGCGGCCGGCGGCCGCGCGGGACCAGGTGGCCGACCATGTCGTCCTGGTACGAGGTCGGGCCGGTGTTGGGCCGCATCTGGGCCACCGAGACGTAGCGGATGCCGTCCCAGGTGGGGATCCAGAGCACCAGGTCGGCGAAGGAGAGGTCGGAGAGCAGCTGCCACTCCGAGACCAGCAGGTGGAGCCACTCCACGTCGGCACCGGTGAGGGTGGTGTGGCGGCGGACGAGTTCGTTCAACGAGGGCACACCGCGAGGGTAGCCCGCCGGCGGCCCCTTCTCGCGGAAGGTCCAGACCAATCTCGGATCCGCCCTGGACATCCAAATTGGTCTAGTCCACAATGGAGGAGCACCAAGGAGAGGCCAACCGCGCACACTGCCCTGACCGCGCGCGGCGTCTCCCCGGTCGGCCGCCCGCGCCGCCAGGACCCCGCACAGTCCCGGCAGCGCACCGCAGGCGCCCGACGACAGCTCCGGGCTGCGGTGCCGCACAGGTTGAGGGTCCTGTGTCGGCGCCGTGGCCCGTAGTGTTTTCCGGGGCCCTGCACGGCCGCCTTTCCAGGCTCCCCTCCAGGTTCCCCGGCCGCGCTCAGTGGGTCTCGGTGACCTTGGCCAGCGCGCGCGGGGCGTCCGGGTCCTGGCCGCGGGCGATGGTCACCTCGTAGGCGAGCTGCTGCAGAGGCAGGATCTCCAGCACCGGCTGCAGCTCCTCGGGCACCCCCGGCGGCAGCGCGAACCCCGCCGAGGCGGCGTCCACCTGCTCCTGCTGCCCGATCACCACCAGGTCCGCCCCACGCCCGCGCAGCCGGTCCAGCACCGGCTGCAGCGCCTCGCCGCCCTTGCCGTCCGGCACGATCGCGATCACCGGCGAGACGTTGTCCACCATCGCCAGCGGCCCGTGCAGCAGGTCGGCGCCGGAGAACGGGGTGGCCGGGATGTAGCTGGTCTCCATCAGCTTCAGCGCGGCCTCCCGGGCGGTCGGGTAGCCGTAGCCGCGCGAGGTGATCACCAGCCGCTGGGCGAACCGGTACCGCTCGGCCAGCGCCCTCACCTCCGCCTGCCGGGCCAGCACCTCGGCGGCCAGCCGCGGCAGCCCCTCGGCTGCCGCCCCCGACTCCCCGCGCAGGCCGGCCACGAAGAGGTAGAGGGCGAGCAGCTCGGCGGTGTAGGTCTTGGTGGCCGGCAGCGCCTTCTCCGGACCGGCCAGCACGTCGACGTGGAACTCGGAGACCTCGGCCAGCGGCGAGGCGGCGTTGTTGGTCACCGCCAGGGTGATCGCGCCCGCCTCCCGGGCCGCCCTGGTGGAGGCGATCAGGTCGGGCGAGCCGCCGGACTGGCTCACCGTGACCACCAGCACGTCGCGCAGGTCGGGGCGGGCGCCGTAGGCGGTGGTGGTGGACATCGAGGTGAGCCCGGCGGGCTTGCCGAGCAGCACCTCGACCAGGTACTTGGCGTAGAGCGCCGCGTTGTCCGAGGTGCCGCGCGCGGTGAGCAGCACGAAGCGCGGGGCCCGGGCGCCGATCTGGGCGGCGACCTCGCGGATCCGCGGCGCGCCGAGGTCGAGGATGCGCTGCAGCACGGCCGGCTGCTCCGCCATCTCGGCCGCCATGATCCTGCCGGGGAGGTGCGACTGCTGCTCGGACATCGGGGGGATCCTCCAGCCGTGTCGTGGGCGCGCCCGGCCGTCCGGCGCAGGCGGCAGAGCTGATCCTAGGGGGTGTCTTTCGGATCACGTCGGATCAGCGGGCGGCGTTGGGGTGCGTGCATCGGCGGCGCCGAGGAAGGAGTCCATGCGGAGCATCGGCGACTGACGAGAAGCCGTCGAGGTGCGTGCCCCGGCGTCGCCCGCCCGGCGTGAGCCGAAAGACACCCCCTAGGCGGGGTTGTTGATCAACTTGTCGATCTGTGCGTCGGCGGCCCTGGTGGCCTGGTCCACCGACTGGCCGGCGAGGATCGCGTTCAGCATGTTCACCAGGACGTTCTGCTTCTCCACCGCGGCCCAGCCCGGCGCCAGCGGGGTGAACCAGGCCTCGGGCACCGCGTTGGCCGCGGCCGCGGTCTCCGGCTTGCCCTTGAGCGGGTCCAGCTGCTTCAGGTTGTTCGGCAGGGTGTTCTTGCTCGCCAGCAGCGCCTCGGACTTGGCGCTGGTGAAGAGCTTGATCCACTCCTTCGCCGCCTCGCCGGACTGGGTCCGGGCGGTGATCGCCAGGTCCGAGCCGCCGATGAAGCTGGGCAGCGGCTTGCCGTTCGGGCCCGGGAAGATGGCCGGCTTGAGCACGTCCGCCAGCGCGGGGTCGCCGGCCGGGGCGGTGGCGGCGCTGGTCGCCTCCCAGCCGTTGCCGTAGATCACCGCGGCGTGCTGCTTGCCCAGCACGTCGGACTGGTGCAGCTCGTTGACGGTCAGGTCGCCGTGGTTGTACCGCTTCACCAGGTCGACGAAGTGCTGGATGCCCTGCTGGGAGCGCGGGTCCTCCAGGGTGCCGTGCCAGTTGCCGGTGGAGTCGAAGCGGGCGATGGTGCCGCCGTAGGCCGCGACGTAGGACATCGCGGCGTACCAGTAGGGCCCGGGCAGGTAGAGCGCGGAGAACGCCTTGTCGTCCTTGTGGGCGGCCTGCAGCTTGTCCAGCGCCGCGGTCAGGTCGGCCTCGGTGCTCGGGAAGTCGGCACTGCCGGTGGCCTGCTGGAACATCGCGGAGTTGTAGATGCCCTCCCGGGCGCCCGCGTAGTACGGCACGCAGAAGAGCTTGCCGTTGTAGTCGCAGGTGTTCTCCAGGGCCGGGATCCAGCTGTCCGAGTTCTCGTAGTCGTCCTTGGACACCTCGGCGAGTGCGCCGTTCAGGATGTACTTCATGGTCTCGGTGTTGCCCAGTTCGACCACGTCCGGCGCATTGCCCTGAGCGATGGCGGCATCCAGGTGGGCCACCTTGTCCGACCAGCTCTGGTAACTGAGCTTGATGGTGACATTCGGGTGGCTGGCCCCGAACTCGTCGTTGACCTGCTGCACCAGGTCCGGCCAGTTGGTCTGCGCGTCGCTCATCAGCCAGATGGTGAGGGTGCCGCTGAGCGCCTTCGCGTCGCCGGACTGCGCGGCGCGCGGCGTCGCGTTCCCGCCGCAGGCGGCAAGTCCCGCCAGCAGCACGGCGGTTCCGGAGACGGCGAGGAGTTGACGGCGCATCATCGAGCCCTTCGATGGTTCAGACCACAGTGGTACAGACCGGTTTGCAGGAGCCTGGCCCAGACCAAAGCGGGTGTCAATGAATTCCGGCGGCACCGCAGTCGCCGTTGCGCATTCGTGTCTTAATCCTTGCTTAAGGCATGACAATTGATGTACGGAAGGATTTCTCCGGCGCCGGAAAAGACAAAGGGGCCCCGCGGAGGGGAATTCCTCCGCGGGGCCCGCGATGTTGAGCGGCGGTTCGGGAAAAGCAGGAGGTCAGACACGCACCGTCGGCTGACCGGTGATCACCTCGACGGCGGCCAGGCCGCAGACCCGGGCGGCACCGTGGGTGGCGATGTGCAGCGCCCCGGACGGCGCGGCCTGCGGCACCCCCATCTCCACCACCACGGCGTCCGGCCGGGCGGCCAGCAGCAGCCGCACGGCGGAGGCCATCCAGTCGTGCCGGTGCACGTCGCGCACCACCAGCACCAGGCGCCGGTCGGCGGCGTCCGCCAGCAACCGGGCGACCAGGGCGTCCAGCGCGCCCGGCTCCGCCAGGTCGGCGGGCGAGACGGCGCGGGTCCGGGTGCCCGGGAACCGCTCGGCCAGCATCCCGGCCACGCCCCACGGGGTGTCGTCGCCGACCGCGATGTTGGACTCCGGCGAGAACGAGGCGACGAAGGGCCGCTCGGTCACCGGGACGAAGGGCTGAGCCGGGTCCACGGTCACCCGCAGCGCCCGGCGGGCGGCCCGCAGCCCGACCGCCAGGTCCGGCTCGACCGGGGTGCCCTGGGCAGAGATCCGGGTCCAGGCGCCGAGCGAGCGCACCCGGTCCGCGGCGTCCGCCAGCCGCTCCTCGGGCAGCTTGCCGGAGCGCACCCCCGCCACGATCGCGTCGCGCAGCCGGAGCACCGTCTCCTCGTCGGCCAGACCGCCGCCGACGCAGATCGCGTCGGCGCCGGCGGCCAGCGCCAGCACCGTCCCCTCCGCGATGCCGTACGTGTTGGCGATCGCACCCATCTCGATCGCGTCGGTGACGATCAGGCCCTGGTAACCGAGCCCGCCGTCCTCCGGCCGGCCGCGCAGCAGGCCGCCGAGCACCGCCTTGCTGAGGGTGGCCGGGTAGTGCGGGTCCACCGCCGGGAGCATGATGTGGGCGCTCATCAGCGCCTTGGCCCCGGCCTCGACCGCGGCCCGGAACGGCACCAGGTCGCGCGAGCGGAGCAGCTCCTCGTCGACGTCGATCATCGGCAGGCCGTGGTGCGAGTCGATCGCGGTGTCCCCGTGGCCCGGGAAGTGCTTGGCGCAGGCGGCCACCCCGGCCGACTGCAGCCCGCTCACCCAGGCGGCGGTGTGCCGGGCGCACAGCTCCGGGTCGGCGCCGAACGAGCGCACCCCGATGATCGGGTTGCCCGGGTTGGAGTTGACGTCCGCCGAGGGGGCCCAGTTGTAGTTGATCCCGCACTCGGCCAGCGCCCGGCCGAGCTCGCGCGCCACGTCGCGGGTGAGCGCCGGGTCGTCGATCTCGCCGAGCGCCAGGTTGCCCGGCCAGGAGGAGCCGGAGCCGACCTCCAGGCGGGTGACGTCGCCGCCCTCCTCGTCGATCGCGATCAGCAGGTCCGGGTTCTCCTGGCGCAGCTGGGCGGTGAGCGCCGACAGCTGGGCCTGGTCCAGGACGTTGCGGCCGAACAGGGCCACCGAGCCGAGGCCGGCCGCCAGGTGGCGGCGGACCCACTCCGGCGGGGCCTCGGTGCCCTCGAACCCGGGCTGCAGGACGGTCAGCGCATCGCGGTGCAGCTGGTCCCGGTCGGGGGTGCCGCTGTCGGGGATGCTGGGGGTCAGGATGCTCACGGCGGCGGTCAGCCCTTCACTGCGCCGGCGGTCAACCCACCGACGGCCTTGCGCTGGAGGACGAAGAAGAGGATCAGCACCGGGATGGCGAACAGGGTGGAGGCGGCCATGGTGGCGCCCCAGTCGTCGCCGAAGGTGGTCTGGAACGAGGTCAGCCAGAGCGGCAGCGTCTGCGCGGTGCCCGGCCCGGTGGCCTTGTTGAGGATGAGCACCAGCGGCAGCTCGTTCCACGCGGTGATGAAGCCGAACAGCGAGGTGGCCATCAGCCCGGGGGCCAGCAGCGGCAGGACCACCCGGACGAAGGCCTGGGTGCGGGTGCAGCCGTCGACCATCGCGGACTCCTCCAGTTCCTTGGGCACCGCGGCCATGAAGCCGCGCAGCGTCCAGATCGTGAAGGGCAGCACCATCATCATGTAGAAGAGCAGCAGCGGGACCAGGCTGTTCAGCATCGACTGGTCGCGGGCGATCATGTAGACGGAGATCGTCATGACCTCCCACGGCGCCATCTGGACCATCATGATCACCAGCACGAAGGCCTTGCGGCCGCGGAACTTCATCCGGGCGATGGCGAACGAGGCCAGCATGGCGATCACCAGCGCGGCGAGCACCGCGCCGACCGTGGCCATGAAGCTGTTGCCGACCATCTCCCAGAACTGCGCGGCGCCGGTGGCCCGGGTGAAGTGGTCCAGGGTGCCGCTGAGCGGCAGGAAGACCGGGGTCTTGCTGACGATGTCGGTGTTCTGCTTGAACGCCGTCGTCACCATCCAGTAGACCGGGAAGGCGAAGAAGACGAAGAGGACGACCGCGACGACGTTCGGCCAGCTGCGTCCGAAAAGCGAGCGCTTCACAGCTCGTCCTCCTGCTTCAGGATGATCCGGAGGTAGTAGGCGAGCAGCACCGAGAGCATCAGGATGGTCAGCACCGCGATCGCGGCGCCGGTCCCGTAGTGCGAGTTGCCGCTGCCCTCGATGTAGGCGTAGACGGGCAGCGTCTCGGTGAGCCGCTGCGGACCGCCCTGGTTGATCGCGAACACCTGGGTGAAGGACTTGAAGACCCAGATGACCTCGAGGAACGTGGTGCCGAGCAGGAACGGCTTCACGCTGGGGAAGATCACCTTGGTGAAGATCTTGACCGCGCCCGCGCCGTCGAGCCGGGCCGCCTCGTAGAGCTCGTCCGGGATCGTGGTCATCGCGGCGTACATGTTGAAGGCGACGAACGGGATCGAGCCCCAGACGATCAGCAGCACGATCACGAAGAAGGTGGAGAGCTGGCCGCTGTACCAGTCGTAGCCGGCCATGCCGTGCCAGCCGAGGTGGTCCAGGAACCAGTTGACCACGCCGTACTGCTGGTCGAAGAGCCAGGTGAAGACGGTGCTGGCGGCCACGAACGGCATCGCCCAGGCGACCATCAGGCCGAGCTGCAGGAAGAGCCGCATCTTCTTGCCGAGCCGGTTCAGCAGCATGCCGATCAGCACGCCGGCCACCATGATCAGCGCCACGTTGACGGCGGTGAAGGCGATCGAGCGGCCGGTGGTGTGCCAGAACTCCGAGCTGGACAGCAGCTGCTTGTAGTTGTCGAACCCGTTCCACACGGTCTGGTGCAGCACCAGCTGGCGGCGGTTCAGGTTCTGGAAGGACAGCAGCACCGTCTGGACCAGCGGCCAGCCCAGCAGGGCCAGCGTGGCGAGGGTGAACGGCAGCAGCAGCAGATAGGGAGTGGCGCGACTGAGCAGGCTCGGCCCGGCGGCCGGTCTGCCGCCCCTCAAGGCGTTGCCCGCCCCTGGTGTGCGCGGGGCGCTCGCCCGCACCGGTTCCGACTGGACAGCCATGTTCTCTCTTCCTCACGCCTGGCCGGACTGGGTGGCCGCGGAAACAGCCGGGCGGGGGGGGGGGGGGGGGGGGGGGGGGGGGGGGGGGGGGGGGGGGGGGGGGGGGGGGGGGGGGGGGGGGGGGGGGGGGGGGGGGGGGGGGGGGGGGGGG
>NZ_JBNQTI010000043.1:0-29141 GCF_050325825.1 Kitasatospora sp. LaBMicrA B282 | reverse complement strand
CGCCGCCCGCCGGCTCCGTCAGGAGAGCCGGTGGGCGGCGCCGCTCGCGACTACTGCTTCTGGTTCAGCAGGTCGGTGATCTGCCCGTCGTACTTCTTCGCGGTGGAGTCGTAGTCCGCGCCCTGCAGGACCGCGGTCATGAACTCCTTGATCGGGGCCGGCGGGTTCTCCACGTTGGCCCAGTTGGCCAGGTTCGGCGTGGTCGCACCGACCGCCGAGCCCTTCATCGCGGCCTGCGCGAACGGGGTGGTGGCCAGCGAGTCCAGCGAGGGCTTGTTCGGGATCAGGCCGGTGGAGGCCATCATGCCCTCGAACTTGTCGGACAGCGCGATCTTCAGCAGGCCCTTGGCCAGGTCCGCGTTCTTGCTGTCCTGGGCGACGGCCAGGTTGGAGCCGCCGAGGAAGACGCCGGAGGGCTTGTCCGCGGTCTTGCCCGGGATCGGGAAGAAGCCCACGTTGTCGGCCGGCATGTCCTTGGGGGCCGGGGCCTCCCAGCCGAGGCCGATGATCGAGCCGACGTCGCCCTTGGCGAACAGCGGGCCCTGCTGCGGGGTGGCCTCGTCCTTGTCCTTCGGCGCGGCGGAGTAGCTCTGCAGCTTCTGGTAGGTCGCGAAGGCGTCCTTGGCCTCCGGCGACTCCAGGTTGCCGGTCCACTTGCCGTTCTGCTGCACGGCGATCTGGCCGCCCTCGCCGGAGAGCAGGCCGAAGTAGGTGTACCACTCCTGGCCGGGCAGGTAGATCGGGTTGGCCACGCCGGAGGCCTTGAGCTTGTCCAGGTCGCCGTAGAACTCGTCCAGCGTGGTCGGGGCGGCGGTGATGCCGGCCTTGGTCCACAGCTGCTTGTTGTAGATGACCACGCGGTTGGTGAAGTACCACGGCGCGGCGTACTGCTTGCCGTCGAGGACCGAGGAGGCGTTCAGGTTGGCCGCCCAGTCGTTGCCGCCCAGGTCCGCCTTGTCCGAGGTGAGGTCGAGCAGACCACCGGTGGAGGCGTAGCCGGCGGTCTGGGTGTTGCCGACCTCCAGGACGTCCACCGAGCCGTCGGACAGACCGGTGTTGACCTTCTGGCCGATGCCGTCCCACTGCTGGATCTGGATGTTCAGCTTGGCACCCGGGTACTGCGCCTCGAAGGCCTGCTTGACGCCGTCCTGCCAGGTCTGCGGGGCCGAGCCGGACATGAGCCACATGGTCACGGTCTTGCCGTTGTAGGACCCGCCCGCGTTGTCGTCCTTCTTCGACGACGAACCGCAGGCCGCAACACCGACGACCATTGCCGCGACGCCGACCGCCGCGATGAGCTGACGCTTCACGCCATCCTCCTGAGGGATGCCCGATTGCCCCCCATCGGTGGCCGGCGACATACCCCCGCATACCGGAAGGAAGGTGCCGCAAACCCTCAGATGGTCTGGGGATTCATGAGGTGTGGTCTGCAGTGGTGTAGACCAGATGCCTGGAGCTTGGCCTAGACCAATGGGTGTGTCAACGGCCCGACAATCAAATGGGAGGACCCGTTACCAAGCCGACACCGCTCATCGTTCATCGCGTGATGAGCTCCCCGTCGCTCAGGCATACGTGCAACGATGTGTGCCGTTAACGAGGTAGTGGGGCCGCACGAGCCCCGCGAGGAGCGGAGAAGCCACCCATGAGCAGCGACGGGGGCACCACGGCCCAGCTTCGGCCGAACGAGCCCCAGGCGGGCGCCCTGCCCGCCCAGGGCCCGGCGGACGGCGAGTCCGCGGCCACTCGCGTGCCCAAGTACTACGGGCTGAAGCGGCACCTGCTCCAGCTCACCGAGACCCAGCCGGCCGGCACCCCGGTGCCGCCGGAGCGCGCGCTGGCCGCGCAGTTCGACACCTCGCGCACCACCGTCCGCCAGGCGCTGCAGGAGCTGGTGGTGGAGGGCCGGCTGGAGCGGATCCAGGGCAAGGGCACCTTCGTGGCCAAGCCGAAGGTCGCCCAGGCCCTGCAGCTGACCTCCTACACCGAGGACATGCGGGCCCAGGGCCTGGAGCCCACCTCCCGGCTGATCGAGGTCGGCTACATCACCGCCGACGACCGGCTCGCCCCGCTGCTGGACATCAAGCCCGGCGGCCGGGTGCTGCGGATCGAGCGGCTGCGGCTGGCCAACGGCGACCCGATGGCGATCGAGGTGGCGCACCTGTCGGCCAAGCGCTTCCCGGCACTGCGGCGCAACCTGGTCAAGCACGACTCCCTCTACGCCGCGCTGCGCGAGGTCTACGGGGTCGTGGTGGCCGAGGCCGAGGAGACCATCGAGACCACCCTGGCCAACCCGCGCGAGGCCGGGCTGCTCGGCTCCGACCTCGGGCTGCCGATGCTCCAGCTCGCCCGGCACTCCTTCGACGCCGAGGGCGCCCCGGTGGAGTGGGTCCGCTCGATCTACCGCGGCGACCGGTACAAGTTCATCACCCGGCTGCAGCGCCCGGGGCAGTAGCGGCGCACATCCGCCCGGCGGCCGCCCGGGAGCGGCCGCCGGGCGGGTGGTGTCAGGACGCGGCGCCGGAGGCCGAGTCGTCGGGGGTGCCGGCGGACCCGCTGCCGCTCGGGGCGAGGCAGAGCACGTAGTCGTTGCCCGTCTCGTAGTGGGTGACCGACTTGGTCGCGGCCGAGTACTGGTTGCAGCCCGAGTCGTCGGTGGTGCCGTTGAGCCGGGTCACCACCTTGAAGGCCGCCCGCTGGTCGTCGCAGGCCACGGCCATGACCTTCAGCTCGCCACCCGAGTGGCCGTTGTACACGCAGTCGCCGGCCTGCGGGCCCGCGCCGCCGGTGGTGGTGCCGTCGGTCAGGCCGGCCGCCACCAGGAAGACCACGAAGGCCACCGGCAGCAGCGGCACCAGCAGACCGAACATCGCCCCGCGGCGGACCAGCGGCTTGCCCGGGTCCAGCTGCGGACCGCGGCCGCCGGGCGCCGCCACCGGCAGCTTCTTGATCTTGTTGTAGGCGAACAGGTTGCGCAGCAGCGTGATCGGCGTGATCAACCACGAGGAGTAGCTCCACCAGCCCTGCACCAGGGTGCGGGCCGACATGTGGCGGACCGTGGCGATGCCGCAGGTCCGGCAGAACGGGCCGGACTGCCGCAGGAAGCGCATCACGACGATCATGCCCTGGTGCCCGCGCACGGAGGTCGCCACCGCCGGCATGCCGCCGCAGAAGCGGCAGCTGTTGCCGTCGACCGGCTGCCAGCCGAAGGCGGCGTTGCCGGCGTTCGGCGCGCCGTAGACCGGCACGTTCGGCGGCGCACCGAAGCCGCCGGCCGCCGGCTGGTAGGGGGCCGGCTGCGGTGCCGACTGGTACGGGTTCGGCTGCTGCTGGTAGGGCCCGGGCTGCGGCGCGGGCGGGTAGCCGTAGGGCTGCTGCTGCTGCGGTTGGCCGTACGGCTGCGGCGGCGCGGGCGGGTAGCCGTAGGGCTGCTGCGGCGGTGGGTAAGGCGAAGTCAAGGCTGGAATCCCCGTTGGTGGTTGAGGGTGCGGGAGCACCTGCGAAGGGACGAACATATCTGCTCCCCCCGTGCGCCCCTTGACCGCCTCCCCGACCCCGCGAGACGGTGCACGCACGGAGGGGGCGGCCATGAGGGAGCAGGGACCGGCGCAGGGACCGGACTTCGGCACGCTGCTGCGCGGCGCCCGACGCACCGCCGTCCGACTGGAGACGCGTGACCGCCACCGCACCGCCGCCGAGCCCGAGCCCGCGCTCCCGCTGCTGCGCGAGACCGTGGCCCGCGGCGTGCTGGTGCGCCGGGTCCGGATCGTCGCCGAACCGGTCACCGCGCAGATCCGCCGCGAGCACCACCGGATGCCCGAGCGGATCACCGCCGGGGAGCAGGTGCGCTGGCTGCCCCGCAGCCGGGCGCGGGCCGTCGCGCTGCCGGGCGAGGACTTCTGGCTGATCGACAGCCGGCTGGTCCTCTTCCACTGGTGCGCCGCCGAGGACCCCTGGGCGGGCCACCGGTTCACCGGGGACGGCACCGCGGTGCGGCGCTGCACCGCCGCCTTCGAGGCGGCCTGGGCGCTCGCCACCCCGCACGCGGAGTACCGGGTCTGACGCCGGCGCGGCTGCCGGCCGGCGCGCCGACCCGCCCGCCGGCGGGAGGGGAGTGCTACCCGCCGGTTCCTGCGCCGCGTAGCCTTCCGATCACCGGATTGGTCTGGACCACGAACTGATGCCCGGTTAGGGTCCTTTACTGGTGCCGCGCCCGATCCGCGGCACCGCTTCCCCTCGCATGCTCCCCCGCGCCCCGAACCGGCGTCCCCCGGCGTGGCTCCGCCATGCCCCGGTCCGGCCTGCCCCTGCACACCTTCGAGCCCCGGAGTGATCGCATGCCGACCCCCGACGCGAGATACCTGCACCGAGCCGCCTCACGGATCCCCTACTTCAGCGCCGACACCGAGGCCTACCTGGCCGCGACCCCGCTGCGCGACCTCGAGAAGTCGAGGCCGCTGCGGGTGCTCTCCGAGGCGGACTTCGCGCACTGGCAGGACTACGGCTACGTGGTGGTCGAGGAGGCGATCCCGGCCGGGCACGCCAAGGCGCTGCTGGACTTCGCCTGGGAGTTCCAGGGGCTCGACCGCGCGCGGCCGCAGACCTGGTACGAGGAGCGGGAGTACCGCGACGACCTCGACCGGGAGCTGCACGTCTACGGCTTCGTCGAGGCCTACCACCACCAGCTGATCTGGGACAGCCGGCAGAACCAGCGGGTGTACGACGCCTTCGTCGACGTCTGGGACTGCGAGGAGCTCTGGGTCACCCTGGACCGGCTCAACCTCAACCCGCCGAACGTCCGCACCCGGGACCGGTCGCTGATCGCGCCCACCGACACCGGCTTCGACATCGAGCTGCACTGGGACGTCGACACCACGCTCGGCGTGCTGCCGCAGCGGGTCCAGGGCATCATCGCGCTCGACGACACCCGCCCGGACCACGGCGGCTTCCAGTGCAACCCCGAGCTGTTCCACCGCTTCGACCGGTGGCGGCTCGACCAGCCCGCGGACCGCGACCCGATCCGCCCCAAGGTCGACCGGGCCGACTTCCCCGTCATCCGCCCCGAGCTCAAGGCCGGCGACCTGCTGATCTGGAACGGCCTGCTGGCCCACGGGGTGGCCCGCAACACCTCGGCCGACGGCGTCCGCGCGGTCCAGTACCTGTCGATGATGCCCGCCCTGGAGGAGGCCGCCGAGCTGCGCCGCTCCCGGGTCGAGTCCTGGCGCACGCTGTCCACCCCCACCTGGAACCCGACCCTGGTCGGCGACTGGCGCAAGCACGAGTCGCTGCGCTACGGCCCGGCCGAACTCACCGAGCTGGGCGCCCGGTTGCTCGGCCTCACCAGCTGGCACGAGCCGCCGCGGCCGGGCCCGAGCGAGGAGCCGGTGTGGACCGCATCTGCCTGACCCTGCCGACCAACCGCCCCTGCGCCGCCACCATCACCGCCCTCGGCGCGGAAGCGGCCCACGCGGCCGAACGCTTCGGCGTCGAGGTGCACCTGCTGGTGCTGGACTCCGCCGCCCCGGAGGCGTTCGCCGCGCACGCCGCAGCCGCCGCGGCCTGCGCCGGGCCCGGGGTCGTGGTGCACCACCTGGACGAGCCGGCGCAGCGGCGCTTCCTCGAGGCGGTGCTCGACCGCGCCGGCCTGCCCGACCGGGACCGACTGCTCGACCTGCTGCTGCCCGCCGCCCTCTCCTACGGCGCCTGCACCGACCGGGCGTTCCTGCTCGCCGCCGCCCTCGGCTGCCGCTCGGTGCACCGCCGCGACTCGGACAGCCGCTACCAGGAGCACGCCGGGGCCACGGTGTTCCCGATCCGCTGGGAGCTGGCCGCCCTCGGCCGGACCGCCGGCGAGGCGGCGGGCGAGGTGACCCGGAACGCGCTGCCGGCGGCCGACCTGGCGAAGCCGGTGGTGCTGGCCGGCGCCTCCTTCATCGGCGAACTCTCGGTGGACATCGCCGAGATCCGCCGGCTCGACCCGGCCGTCTACCAGGAGGTGGTGGCGCTCTGGGCACCCCTCGACTGGTCGGCCGAGCAGAAGCGGGCGCTGGTCGAGGAGTCCTTCACCGGGGCGGGCACCGAACCCTTCACCGCGGACGACGCGCTGCTCGCCGTGGTCGACCCGATGCGGGTGGACATGTGCAACGTCGCCTTCCACCGGGTGCACGAGGAGGTGCCGCTGCCGCCGGCCACCGACACCATCGGCAGCGACTACTTCCTGCTCCACCTGGTGCAGGACGCGGGGCTGCCCGGGGTGCAGCACAACCGGCACATCGTCAACTACTACACCGGCGAGCGCCGCACCGACGCCGGGTTCCTCGCCTACCAGCTGCGGTTCGCCAAGTTCTTCCTCTCGATGCGCTACTTCAACGAGATCTACCGGCGGATGGCGGCGGCCGGGGGCGCGCTGCTCGACGAGCGGCACCACGTGCGCACCGGCGCGCTGGTCGACCTCGTCCGGGCCAGCGCCGGGCCCGACCGGACCGAGAACCTCGAACGGCTGGACACCATCGACCGTTGCTACCGCCAACTGGGCGGCCGCTACGCCGAGTTCGCCGAGCAGCTGGCCGGGCGGCGCGAGGAGCTGCTGGACCGGGCGGAGGCCGACGTCGAGGACTTCGCGCGGCTGATCGAGGCCTGGGCGCCGCTGGTCCGGGCGAGCCGGGAGACCGGCCTGCCGGTCCGCACCGCGAGCGCCCCGGACCGGATGCCGGCCGGCCGTGGCTGAGAGCGCGCGGCTGCGGGCCGCGCTGGCCGCCGCCGACGAGGACCTGATCCTGTACGACCTGGCCGGCATCGACCGGCAGTACACCCGGCTGCTGCGCGAGCTGCCGGGCGTCGACGTGCGGTTCGCCATGAAGGCCTGCCCGGTGGACGAGATCCTGGCCCACCTGGCCGGGCGCGGTGCCGGCTTCGACGCGGCCAGCCCCGGCGAGATCGCCCAGGCGCTGGCCACCGGCGTACCGGCCGACCGGATCCACTACGGCAACACCATCAAGTCCGACCGGGGCATCGCCGAGGCGCACCGGCTCGGCATCCGGGACTTCGCCACCGACAGCCTGGCCGACGTCGCCGCGATCGCCGACCACGCGCCCGGCGCCCGGGTCTTCTGCCGGCTGGCCACCACCGGGGCGGGCGCGCTGTGGGGGCTGAGCCGCAAGTTCGGCTGCTCGGCCGAGGACGCGGTGCTGGTGCTGACGGCCGCCCGGGCCGGCGGGCTGACCCCCGCCGGCCTCTCGGTGCACGTCGGCTCGCAGCAGCTGACCGCCGGGGCCTGGCGGGACGCGTTCGACCTGCTCGCCGAGGTACTGGTGGCGCTCGACCGGCACGGGATCCGGCCGGACCACGTGAACCTCGGCGGCGGCCTGCCCGCCACCGGGTACCTGGACCGCGCCGGCACCCCGCTGCACCCTCCGCTGGACAAGATCTTCGCCACCATCCGGGAGGGCATGCAGCGGCTGCGCGCCCTCGCCGCCGCCCCGCTGGACTTCGTCCTGGAACCCGGGCGCCACCTGGTCGCCGACCACGGCGCGATCCGGGCCCACGTGGTCCGGCTCGCCGACCGCCGGCAGCGCGACGGGCGGCGCGAGCACTGGCTCTTCCTGAGCTGCGGCAAGTTCAACGGCCTGTACGAGACGGACCAGGTGCGGTACCGGCTGACCTTCCCGACCCGACCCGACGGCCCCTACCTGCCGGCCTACGTGGCCGGGCCGACCTGCGACAGCGACGACGCCTTCGCCGCCGAGGGCGAGCCGATCCGGGTGCCCAGCGGTGCGACCTCCGGGGACCCGGTCTGGATCCTGTCCAGCGGCGCGTACGCGACCAGCTACACCACCCTGGGCTTCAACGGCTTCAGCCCGCTGCCCTACCGGCTGATCGGGTCGGAGGGGGTGGCATGACGGGGGTCCCCCGGGCGGTCGACCAGGTGATCATCCGGGCGATCGAGGAGCGCGACTGGCCCGGCATCGCCGCGCTGGAGACCGCCGTCTACACCCCGCTCGGGCTCAGCGAGGGGCGGGCCGCCCTGGAGTCCCGGGCCCGGACCTCACCCGCCACCTGCTTCGTGCTGGAACACGACCGCCGGACGGCCGGTTACCTCCTCGCCCTCCCCTACCCGCCGGGCCGCTTCCCCCAGTTGGACCGCCCGGAGGGCAGCGCCGAGCGCTCCGACAACCTGCACCTGCACGACCTGGTGATCGGCGCACCGCACCGCGGCCGCGGGCTGGCCCGGCAACTGCTGGCGCACCTCACGGCGACCGCCGCGGCCGCCGGGTACCGGCGGATCTCGCTGGTGGCGGTCGGTGGCAGCGACACCTTCTGGGCGGCGCAGGGCTTCGCCGGGTGCCCCGAGGTCGCGGTCCCGGACGGGTACGGGCCGGGCGCGCTGTACATGGCTTCGGCGGTGCCGCCCGCACCGTCCGCCTCTCCTCTTCCTCACGCCCATCACGTTCACCACGTTCACCACGTTCAGCAAGGAAGCCGATAGATGCTCCCCTCCCGCGCCGCACCCGGTCGTGACGAGTACCGCCGCGCGCAGCTGGCGATCGCCGCGCTGTTCTGCTTCCTCGGGTTCCAGTACGGCACCTGGGCCTCGCGCCTGCCCGCGCTGAAGACCCGGCTCGACCTCGGTGCCGCCGAGCTGGGCCTGCTGCTGATGGCCACCGGCGTCGGGGCCGCCGCCTCGTTCCCGCTGGTCGCGCTGCTGATGCGGCGGCTCGGCTCGCGGCTGCTGTCGCTCGGCGCCGCCCTGGTCCTCGCGGCGATCCTGCTCGCGCTCGCCGTGGTGCCGAACTACCCCGTCGCGCTGCTGCTGATGGCCTGCGACGGGGTCGCCGTCGGGGCCCTCAACGTGGCGATGAACGCGCAGGGCGCCGCGCTGGAGGTGAAGTACGGGCGGACCACCATGGCCAAGCTGCACGCCACCTTCAGCGGCGGCTCGCTCTGCGCCGCGCTGCTCGCCTCCGCGGTCAACCTGGCCACCCCCGCGCTGGCGGTGCACTTCTCGGTGGCCGCCGCGCTCCTGCTGCTGCTGGTCGGCTACGCCCGCCCCGCGCTGCTGCCCCCGGAGCCGGCGCCGGCGAGCACCGGGCTGGCCGATCCCGCGTCCTCGCCGGCCCGGCGCAGGCTCACCCTGCCCGCCCGGCTGACCATCTGGATGGGGCTGGCGATGGCCTTCGGCACCATCACCGAGGGCGCCATGAACGACTGGTCGGCGCTCTACCTGCGGGACGTCGCCGGAGCGGCCACCGAACTGGCGCCGATGGGGATCGCGGTGGTCTCGGTGATGATGGTGCTGGCCCGGATCTTCGCCGACGGCTGGCGCGACCGCTGGGGCGACGGGCGGATCGTCCGCCTCGGCAGCGCCCTGGCCGCCGCCGGCCTGGCCCTCGCCCTGCTGGCCGGCGGCGTGCTGCCGGCCCTGCTCGGCTTCGCCTGCGTCGGGCTGGGCGTGGCCGCGGTCACCCCGTGCGTCTACGTGGCCGCCGCCCGCCGGGACTCCGACTCCCTGGCCCTGGTCGCCGCCATGGGCACCGTCGGCCTGCTGGCCGGCCCCGCGGTGATCGGCTTCATCGCCAACGGCAGCGGCCTCACCTGGGGCATGGGCGCGGTGGCCGCCTCCGCGGGCATCGTCTCCCTCTGCGCCACCCGCATCCACTGGCCCGCCCAGACCCCGACGACCGCTGCCCCCACCCCAACCCCAACCCCGGAAGCAGCCTGAGCCCCACCACCGCAGGCCGCCCACCCGCAGGCCCACCACCCGGCCTTCGGCCGGTCGGTGGGCCTGCGGGTGGGCGGCGGGCCTCCGGCGCAGTGAGCCCGCGAGTGGGCAGTGGACCCGCGAGTGGGCGGTCAGCCCGCGGGCGGTGGGCGGGACCCACCGGGGCGACTCGGCGAGCCGGGCAGCGCGGGAGGCCATCAGGTCACCGGCGAGCCGAACCAGCCCCGGCCAGCAGGCCCGGCCCGCCCCGCCCCGAAACCCCCGCACACCCCACCGCCCCTCCCCTACCCCTCCTCCGCCGCCTCCCGCTCCGCCTTCGCTGCTGCCAGCGCCTCCTCGATGCGCCGGTTGGTCGCCACCGTCAGCGTCACCAGGGACGTCGCCGCCAGCATCACGCCGCCCACCAGGAAGGGGGCCTGGAGCCCCGCCGAGCTAGCCAGCCAGCCGCCGAGCAGGGCGCCCAGCGGGGCTGCGCCGAGGGTGAGCAGGCGGCGGGCCGCGCCGACCCGGCCGGCGAGGTCGAGCGGGATCAGGGCCTGCCCGATCGCGGGGGCCAGCACCATGGTGGCCCCCATCGCGGCGCCCAGGCCGGCCAGTGCCAGGCCGGCGGGTATCGGCCCGCCGCACAGGCCGAAGCCGATCAGCGCCGCACCCTCCAGCAGCGCCGTGGCGGTCAGCGCGCCGCCGGTGCCGAGCAGCGCGCCGAGCCGTCCGGCCAGCACGGTGCCGAGCAGCCCGCCGGTCGCCTGGCAGACCAGCAGCAGGCCGTACCCGCGGTCGCCCAGGTGCAGGGTGTGGTGGGCGTAGAGCACCAGCACCGCGTCCGCCCCGACGAACGCCACATTGCCGATCGCCGGCCGCAGCGCCAGCCCCAGCAGCAGCCGGTGCCGCAGCAGGTACCCGGCGCCGACCTTGGCCTCGGCCCAGATCGACCGCCGCGCCGGGGCAGCCACCGCCGCAGCCACACCCACACCCGCCCCCGCACCCGAACCCGAACCCGCACCCTGCGAGCCCTGCGGGATCGACCGGATCAGCAGCGAACTCGCCAGGAACGACAGCGCGTCCAGCCCGAACGGCAGCGCGCGACCGAGCGAGAAGAGCAGACCGCCCAGCGGCGGCCCCGCGAAGTCGGCGCAGAGCGTGGTGGCCCCCTGCTGGCGGGCGCCGGCCCGCTGCAGCAGGGTCACGTCGCGGTCCAGCAGCTGCGGCAGGTAGGCGGAGGCGGCGCTGTCGAAGAACACCTGGCCGGTGCCGAGCAGCAGGGCCACCGCGATCAGCAGCGGGACGCTCAGCAGGTGGCCCGCCACGGCCACGCAGGGGATGACGAGCAGCGCGGCCCGGCCGAGGTCGGTCAGCCACATGGTGCGCCGGCGGTCCCAACGGTCGACCAGCGCACCGCCGATCAGCCCGAAGAAGAACCAGGGCAGCAGCGCCGCCGAGGAGACCAGGCCGAGCATCACCGGGTCCTGGGTCAGCCGGGCGGCGAGCAGCGGCAGCGCGGCGAGGTAGACCCCGTCGCCGAGCGAGGAGGCGGCACCGGCGGCCCAGAGCCGGTGGAAGGCCCGTGGCAGCTTCCCCGCAACCGGAGCAGCGGGAACAGCAGGAGCAGCGGAAGAGTCAGCAGCCACCGGCTGCCCGGTCAGCGTCACCGGTGGTCCTCCGGGCGGTAGAAGGCGATCGCCAGGTTGGCGGTGGGCGCGGCCGGGTCGGCGGCCGACTTCAGCTCCTCGACCAGGGCGGTCAGCCGCGCGGAGAACTCGTCGAAGGCGGCCGCGTCGATCCGCACGTGGGTGAGCCCGACCAGTCGGGGCCCGGGTGGCGCGGCCTCCAGGTCGGCGACGGCGTGCCGCATCACGACGTCCGGCTCGCCGGGTGCCGGGTCGGGCAGGCTCAGGCCGCGCGAAGTGCGGCCGTAGTACCGCTCGGTGACGCCGCGCACCTTCCTGGTGTCGACCACCTCGACCAGGCCGGCGCGTTCCAGCAGCCGCAGGTGGTAGCTGGAACTGCCCTTGGCCAGGCCGAGTTTCTGCGCCGTCTGGGTGATGGTGGCCGGCCCGTCGCGCAGCACGCCGAGGATCCGGTGGCGCACCAGACTGCTGACGGCGCGCAGTTGCTCTTCGGTGTCGAGCTCCAGGGTGACGTCGGGCGGCAGGTCGTCCGCCGGACGCTTCGTCGGGTGCACTGGTGCGTTCAACTCGCCGGAGGCGGCATCGGAATCGGTCACGGACACAATGGTCAACGCTTCTTGACCATCAGTCAAGACCCCTTGACCATTCACCCCCCAGTCACCGCCCCGCCCACCCCCCGCCACGACCGAACGTCCGTTCCACTCAGCGAGACGCAAGGTTTTGACAGGTGACATCCAGCTACCGGGTGCCCTACATTCCCCCTCAAGCCGATCACCATGGGCGCCGCTCGGCGGGCGCGCGGGCCGCGGGCCGGCGTGCCGCGGCGTTGCTGTGATCCCTGCCTACGCCGGAGTCGCCCCATGTCCACCGAACCTGACGCCACGTCGGCGCCGCCGGGTCAGCTGCCGGTCGTCACCCCCGCGCGGGTGCTGGCCGGGATCAGCCTGGCCGTCCCGGTCGTCGCATTGCTCTGGGTCTCGTCGTACGCGTCCCTCACGCCCAAGATCGGCGGAGTGCCGTTCTTCTACTGGTACCAGATCCTCTGGATCCCGGTCTCGGCGCTCTTCACCGGCTCCGCCTACCTGTTGCTCAACCACGACGCCAAGCAGCGCAAGGCCGCCCGGCGGCCGGGCGCGGCCCAGGACGCGACCGGAGGTGCGGCCCGATGAACCACGGCGTGAACACCGTCGCCCTGGCGGTCTTCGTCCTCTTCTTCCTGCTGGTCACCGTGATGGGCTTCCTGGCCTCGCGCTGGCGGCAGGCCGGCAACGGGCTGCACCTGGACGAGTGGGGCCTGGGCGGCCGCAGCTTCGGCACCTGGGTCACCTGGTTCCTGCTGGGCGGCGACCTCTACACCGCATACACCTTCATCGCGGTGCCGGCCGCGGTCTACGGCTCGGGTGCCGCGGGCTTCTTCGCGGTGCCGTACACGATCATCGCCTACCCGCTGGTCTTCCTCTTCCTGCCCCGGCTCTGGTCGGTGGCCCGGGTGCACGGGTACGTCACCCCGGCCGACTTCGTCCGCGGCCGCTACGGCTCCAAGACCCTGGCGCTGGCCGTGGCGCTCACCGGGATCCTGGCCACCATGCCGTACATCGCGCTGCAACTGGTCGGCATCCAGGCGGTGCTCGACACCCTCGGGGTGGGCGGCGGCGCGAACGCCAACTGGTTCGTCAAGGACCTGCCGCTCTTCCTGGCCTTCGCGGTGCTGGCCGCCTACACCTACTCCTCCGGCCTGCGCGCGCCCGCGCTGATCGCCTTCGTCAAGGACATCCTGGTCTACCTGGTGATCCTGGTCGCGGTGATCTACCTGCCGATGCGGCTGGGCGGCTACGGGCACATCTTCGACGCGGCCGCCAAGAAGATGAGCAGCATCAACCCCACCACCCACCAGCCGGTCGGCGCGATGGTGACCGGGCCGAAGGCCCAGTGGGGCTACGCGACCCTGGCGCTCGGCTCGGCCCTCGCACTCTTCATGTACCCGCACACCGTGACCGGCGTGCTGGCCGCCAAGTCGCGCAACACGGTGCGCCGCAACATGGCGATCCTGCCCGCCTACTCGCTGATGCTGGGCCTGCTCGCGCTGCTCGGCTTCCTGGCCATCGCGGCCGGGGTGGGCAAGGGCGTCAAGAGCTACAACCCGCAGCTCGCCGTGCCGCAGCTGTTCGCCGGCCTCTTCCCGGACTGGTTCACCGGGGTGGCCTTCGCCGCGATCGGGATCGGCGCGCTGGTGCCGGCCGCGATCATGTCGATCGCCGCGGCCAACCTGTTCACCCGCAACGTCTACAAGGAGTTCATCCGCCCCGCCGCCACCCCCGAGCAGGAGACCAAGGTCGCCAAGCTGGTGTCGCTGCTGGTCAAGGTGGGTGCGCTGGTCTTCGTGCTCGGCATGGACAAGCAGCTGGCGATCAACATGCAGCTGCTGGGCGGGATCTGGATCCTGCAGACCTTCGTCGCGGTGGTCGCCGGCCTGTTCACCCGCTGGTTCCACCGTTGGGCATTGCTGGCCGGCTGGCTGGTCGGCATGGTCTACGGGACCTGGAAGGCCTACGGCATCTCCTCCCCGTCCACCAGGCACTTCGGCGGCAGCAGCGCGGCGATCCCGGGGATCGGCCAGATCGGCTACATCGGCCTGACCGCCTTCGTGCTCAACCTGGCGGTGGCGGCCGTGCTCACCCTGGTGTTCCGGGCCACGCAGACCCCCGACGGCGCGGACGAGACCTCCCCGGCGGACTACAGCGCGGAGGAGGGCGACCCCGAGCTTGCCGGTGCGCCCCAACCGGTGGCAGCGCATTAAGCGCCTCATCGCGCGCCCTGTGATCGCGCCGCCACCTCCCTCAACACTGAGGGAGGTGGCGGCGCGATCATATGTATGGACAACTGGTGGTAGGCCGCCCGACCCACGTCCCGCAGAGCAACGGGGAGCACTCGGATGACAGAGCTCAGCACCATCCTCAACGGCCGCCCCCGGCCCACCGGCCAGAGCGCCGCCGACCCACCGGTGGCCCTGCCCTCCGTGCTGATCGCCACCCGGCACGGCGAGAGCACCGCCAACGTGGAGTTCCAGCTCGCCGAGGCCACCGGCGCGCTGGAGGTGCCGATCGGCTGCCGCGACGCGGACATCCCGCTCTCCATCCACGGGCAGACCCAGGCCCAGGCGCTCGGCCGCTGGTGGGCCGAACTGCCCAGCGCCGACCGACCGCGCGCCGTCTGGTGCTCGCCCTACCTGCGCACCACCGAGACCGCCCGGATCGCGATCGCCCAGGCCGCCGGACTCGGCGCGGTGCCGGTCGGCCTGCCGGTCCGCTACGACGAGCGGCTGCGCGACCGCGAACTCGGCATCCTGGAGATGCTCACGGCCGCCGCGATCGACAAGCGCCACCCCGAGGAGGCCGCCCGCCGGCGCAAGATGGGCGAGCTGTACTACCGCCCGCCGGGCGGCGAGAGCTGGGCCGACGTGGCGCTGCGGGTGCGCGACTGCCTGCGCGACGTGTGCGCGGAGGAGGCCGGGCACCCGGTGCTGCTGGTGGGGCACGACAACGTGGTGCTGATGCTGCGGTACGTGCTGGAGCGGCTCGACGAGCAGCGACTGCTCGCGCTCTCGCCGGTGCGGAACTGCTCGACCAGCGTGTGGCGGGCGACCGAGGGCCGGCTGCGGCCGGAGCTGTGGAACGGGACGGGACACCTGGGGGCGTAGTGCGCACCGCGTAGTGCGCACAGCGTTGTGCACAGCAGTGGGGCTTCGTGCGCAATCGTGCGCGTTTCGGCGACTCTCTTGACTTGATTGAGCGTCACCGGTGCACTGGTTGCGCACTTTCCCATGCCCTCACGCTTCCGCACGCCCGGAAGGAGCCCCGCCATGCCTCCGGCCAGCCGCCCCCTCGGCCGCCTCGCCACCGCCTGCGCCCTGCTCGCCCTCCCCCTGGTCGGCGTCGTCACCCCCGCCGCCGCCTCGTCCACCTCTCCCGCCGTGCCCGCCGCACCCGCCCCGGCCACCGCACCCGTCCCGGCCACCGCCGGTGCGTCCCCGCTGCTCGCCGCCACCCCGCCGATGGGCTGGAACGACTGGGCGCACTACCAGTGCAACATCGACGAGCAGACCGTCACCGCCAACGCCGACGCCCTGGTCGGCACCGGCCTGGCCGCCAAGGGCTACGACACCGTGACGGTGGACGACTGCTGGCTGGCGAGCAGCCGGGACGGCGCCGGCAACCTGGTCGCCGACCCGGTCAAGTTCCCGCACGGCATGGCCTGGCTGGGCTCCTACCTGCACGACCGCGGGCTGAAGTTCGGCATCTACGAGGACGCCGGCTCGACCACCTGCGGCGGCTACCCCGGCAGCGGCCAACCGAACGGAGGGGGCGCCGACCACTTCGCCCAGGACGCCCGCACCTTCGCCGCCTGGGGCGTCGACTACCTCAAGCTGGACGGCTGCAACGTCTACCAGGCGCCCGGCCAGACCCAGGAGCAGGCCTACCGCCAGGCCTACGACGCCGAGGCCGCCGCCCTGCAGGCCAGCGGCCGAACGATCACCTTCTCGGAGTCGGCGCCCGCCTACTTCCAGAGCGGCGAGTGGGGCAACCCCGGCTGGTTCTCGGTGCTCGGCTGGATCGGCCAGGACGGCCAGCTCTGGCGCGAGGGCTACGACATCGCCACCTTCGACTCCGCCCACCCCACCGCCTCCCGCTGGAGCTCGGTGCTGGGCAACTACGGCTACAACCGCTGGATCGGCCGCTACGCCAAGCCCGGCAACTGGAACGACCCGGACTTCCTGATCGCCGGCGACGGCGGGCTGACCGACGACGAGTCCCGCAGCCAGGTCGCCCTCTGGTCGATGATGGCCGCGCCGATGATCCTCTCCTCCGACGTCTCCCAGCTCACCCCCGCCGGGCTCGCCGCCCTGGGCAACACCGACCTGATCGCCGTCGACCAGGACAGCGCCGGCCACCAGGCCTCGGTGGTCGCCACCGACGGCAACACCGACGTGCTGGCCCGCCCGCTGGCGAACGGCGACCGCGCGGTGGCCGTGCTCAACCGCACCGGCAGCGCCCGCACCGTCAGCACCGCGCTCGCCTCGGTCGGCCTGCCCGGCTGCACCGTCTCCGCCAAGGACCTGTGGAGCGGCGGCACCTCGACCGTGTCCGGCAGCCTCACCGCCACCGTCCCGGCGCACGGCACCGCCGTCTGGCGGCTCACCCCGCAGGGCTGCGCGGCCCCGGTGCCGACCGGCCAGCTGACCGGCAACGGCGCCAAGTGCGCGGACGACTCCGGCAGCTCCACCGCCGACGGCAACCCGGTGATCCTCTACACCTGCACCGGCAACGCCAACCAGCGGTGGACCCTGAACGGCGACGGCAGCATCGGCACCCTCGGCAAGTGCCTGACCGCCGCCGGCAGCTCGGCCGGCTCCTGGGTGACCCTGAGCAGCTGCGGCGGCACCGGACAGCAGTGGACCGCCGAGCCCGACGGCACCCTGACCACCGCCGACTCCGGCCTCTGCCTGGACGTCTACGGCGGCGGCACCGCGGACGGCACCCGCCTCGACGTGTGGCCCTGCGGCGACCACCAGGCCAACCAGGCCTGGTCGCTGCCGATCTGATCCGCTCCCGGGTCCCCCACCGGCTGCCGCCCGCACCCCCGGTGCGGGCGGCAGCGCCGTGAGCTGCACCGATTTGGCACACTGGTCCGATGAACGTCCGTATCCGCACCGCCGTCGAAGCCGACCTCGCCGCCGCCGGCGAGGTGACCGTGGAGGCCTTCGTCGGCGACGGCCACACCGAGCCCGACGGCAGCTACGTCGACCTGCTCCGCGACACCCGCCGCCGGTCCACCGAGGCCGAACTCCTGGTCGCCGTCGACCCCGCGGACCGCGTCCTGGGCTGCGTCACCTTCGCCGTCGGCGGCACCACCTGGGCCGACATCGCCACCCCCGAGGAGGGCGAGATCCGGATGCTCGCCACCGCCCCCGCCGCCCGCGGCCTCGGCGTCGGCGAGGCCCTGGTCCGCGCCTGCATCGACCGCAGCCAGTCCCTCGGCCTGGCCGGCATGGCCTTCTCCACCCGCCCCCGGATGCGCGCCGCCCACCGCATCTACGACCGCCTCGGCTTCCGGCGCACCCCGACCCGCGACTGGTACCCCCTGCCGGGGATCGAGCTGTGGGTGTACACGATGACCTTCTGAGCGGTCACCGACCTTCTGAGCGGTCACCGAACGGCAGTGGCCCGACCCCGTTCACCGGAGCGTCAGCTGAGCCGACCCGATCGACCGCTCTGGTCATAGGCATGGCATATGATCCCGATCCATGACTGATGGCACTGGCGCGCGGGACGGGGTGACCCCGCCGCACGGGGAGCAGCCGGCGCAGCCGAGCAGTGGTACATGGCAGCCCGGCGGGCCCACGAACGCCCAACCTCCCGGCCCGGCGGCGGCGCCCGGAGCGCCGGTGCCCCCACCGGTGGTCCCCGGTCCGGTCGTGCCCGGACCGGTCCAGGCGGGCGGGCACTTCCCGCCCACCGCACCGGCCGCGCCGGCCGGCCAGTTCCCGCCCGCCGCGCCCCAGTCGTACCCGTCACCGGCGCAGCCGGCCCCCGGCCAGTACCCGGGGCCGGGCCAGCAGCAGCACCAGCAGGCGCCGTTCCAGCAGCCGGGCGGTCAGTTCCCGCCGGCGCAGGGCGGCTTCAACCCCGCGCCGTCCCCGGCCATGGACTGGGAGGCCCTGGCCGACCAGAGCGCGCGGGCCGACAAGCGCAAGCGGCGGCTGCGGCTGGCCGGCATCGGGCTGGCCGTGGTCCTGGTGGGCGGCGGCGGGGTCGGCGGCTACCTGGTGCTGTCCGGCAAGAAGGACCACACCCAGGCCGGCAAGGTCACCACGACCGGCAGCCCGAAGCCCTCCGACTCCGCGGCGGCACCGGCCACCCCGGCGCCACAGATCACCACCACCAGCGGTGCGCTGGCGGACAGCGGCGGCGCCTACCCGGCCACCATCGGCCCGCACGCCTGGGTCACCGAGGAGAAGGACCGGAGCGGCCACGGCCTGGAACTGCAGGGCGTCGACGGTTCCTTCGCCCAGACCGCGGGGCCGGTGGTCGACACCTCGCACAGCTTCACCGTCTCGGCGCTGGTCCGCAACGACGCCCCGGTCGGCAGCCGCAGCGCGCTCAGCCAGGGCACCACCGCGGGCTTCTCGTTCGAGCTGGGCCGCGAGGGCTACAACGGCGCGAACAAGTGGACCTTCAAGGTCAACACCGCCCCCGGCGACGGCAACAGCCAGGAGGCGCTCTCCCAGCAGGACGCGACCACCGGTCGCTGGACCCTGCTGACCGGCGTCTACGACCAGTCCACCCAGAAGATCAGCCTCTACGTGGACGGCACGCTGGCCAGTTCCACGCCGGTCACCGGCGTGCTGAACGTCGCCGAGCCGATGTCCATCGGCAAGGCGGTCTACAAGGGCCAGCCGGTCGACTTCTGGAGCGGCGCGATCGCCCGGGCCCAGGTCTGGAACCAGGCCCTGCCGGCCGACAAGGTCTCCGAACTCTCCTCCGCCAAGGGCACCGTGGCGGCCACTCCGGCCACCGCCTCCTGGATCATGGACTAGTGGTCGGACCGGCCCGCGGCCAGTCGCCCCCCGTCGTCGGCCCCCGCATGCGGGGCCCCCGGCGACCGCATCCACCCGCTTTTCGTTAGGTGTTCCGGTGAGCCCAAAGAACAGCACCGCGACGGCGAGCCGCCGTCGCGGTACCCCGGCACGCCGCAGCCAGCCGCCCGCCCGGCGCGGTCTCCTCCCGCAGCCGCCGGACGACCAGGAGAAGTACTCCTACGCCAAGCGGCACGTGTGGGTGCTGACCGTGCTGTCGGTGGTCTGCTTCGGCTGCCTGGCGGTCAGCCAGTTCCGCTTCTCCTCCTCCAGTCCGTGGTTCTGGATCTTCGCCCCCTTCCTGGCCCTGATCAGCCTCGACTACCTGATCTCGCTGCGGTTGGACAGCTTCACCCACGACTTCGACCTGCGCGCGCACCGCCGCCTGGTGCGCGGCTGGAAGCCGACCGCCTACCCGAGCGTGGACGTCTTCCTGCCGGTGTGCGGTGAGCCGATCGAGGTGCTGCACAACACCTGGACCCACGTGCGGCGGCTCTCCTGGCAGTACCCGGGGACCGCCCGGCCGTACGTCCTGGACGACTCGGACAACCCGCAGATCGCCGCGATGGCGAAGGACTTCGGCTTCCGCTACGTGGTGCGCCCGGACCGCGGCCGGTTCAAGAAGGCGGGCAACCTCAACCACGCGCTGGGGCTCACCGAGGGCGAGTACGTCCTGATCCTGGACGCCGACTTCGCCCCCCGGTCGGACCTGCTGGAGGAGCTGCTCCCCTACCTGGCCACCGACCCGAGCGCGGCCATCGCCCAGTCCCCGCAGTTCTTCCGGATCCTGGACCAGCAGAACTGGATCGAGCGCGGCGCCGGCTCGGTCCAGGAGCTGTTCTACCGTTCGGTCCAGGTGTCCCGGCAGCGCAGCGGCGGTGCCATCTGCGTCGGCTCGTGCGCGGTCTACCGCCGCTCCGCCCTGCAGGAGGTCGGCGGGATCACGCTGATCGACCACTCCGAGGACATCTACACCGGCTTCGACCTGGCCGCCCGCGGCTACACCCTGCAGTACGTGCCGGTGCCGCTCTCCACCGGGGTCTGCCCCGACTCGGTGGCCTCCTTCCAGAACCAGCAGTACCGGTGGTGCGCGGGCTCGTTGAGCCTGGTGACCAGCAAGCGGTTCTGGGAGACCGAACTGGCCTTCAACACCAGGCTCTGCTTCATCTCGGGCTTCCTGCACTACCTGCAGACCGCGCTGTTCACCCTGCTGGCCCCGCTGATCCCGATCTTCCTGCTGCTGCTCCGTCCCGACCTGCTGCGCGCCGAGCAGACCATCTGGCTGCTGCCGAGCGTGCTCTACACCGCGGTCGCGCTGCCGCTGTGGCACCGCAACCCGTACCGGCTGGAGGCCTGGGCGGTGCGGCAGATGTACGGCTGGGCCCACGTCTTCGCGATCTGGGACCAGTTGCGCGGCCGGGAGATCGGCTGGAAGCCCACCGGCTCGGCGGGCGCCCGGCAGACCCGCCCGATGCGCCGGTTCTGGATCGGCATGTACGGCTGGTGCGCGCTGACCGCCGTGCTCTGGGTGGGCGGCTCCGTGTGGCGGCTGCTGACCCTCTACCCGCCGGACTTCGCCCTGGTGTTCAGTGGTGGACTGTTCTACGCGTGCGTCGTCGGCCGGGTGCTGATCCAGCCGCGCACGCAGGAGGCGCTGTCATGACGCACGGGCCCATCGACCGCACCCGCCCCGCCCGCGGCCGGCGGACCGGGCTCGCCCTGTTCGCCGTCGGCCTGCTGCTGGCCGCCCTGACCGGCTGCTCGACCTTCTCCGCCAGCGGCCGCGCGCAGTACAACACCGACGAGATGGCGCCGCAGCCGCTGGCCCCGACCACCGCCGCCCCGAGCGCCGGCCCGGGGCCCACCGCGTCCGCCAAGCCGGCCCCCGACCTGCCCTACGACGTCCGCCCGCTGCTCGACCCCGCGCACAAGTACTTCGGGGTCGCGGCGGAGGGTGCGCCGGACTCGATGCAGTCGGTGCAGGACTACACCACCCTGGTGGGCAAGAAGCCGAACCTGGTCGAGTTCTACTCGGCCTGGGGCGACCCGTTCGACGGCGGCGGCTCGGCCAACGCCTGGAACTCGGGCGCGCTGCCGTTCATGTCCTGGGAGCCGAAGACCGTCTCGCTGGCCGACATAGCGGCCGGCAAGAGCGACGACTACATCCGCCAGGTCGCCACCGCGATCCGGCAGACCAACCGCCCGCTCGCGCTCAGCTTCGCCCACGAGATGAACGGCGACTGGTCGCCGTGGGGCAACAAGCACGCGACCCCGGACGACTTCGTCGCGGCCTGGCGGCACATCCACGACATCTTCCAGAACGTCGGCGCCACCTCGGTGATCTGGGTCTGGAGCCCGAACCAGACCAACATCGCGCACAACCCGCTGCAGCCGTACTGGCCGGGGGACGCCTACGTCGACTGGGTCGGCGTGATCGGCTACTACGGCCAGAGCGACCTGCACACCTTCAAGACGCTCTTCGAGCCGACCCTGGACGAGATCAGGGTGTTCACCGCCAAGCCGTTCCTGATCGCCGAGACGGCCTCCTCCCCGGGGCCCGGCAAGGGCAACGATATCGACGACCTGTTCGACACCGTCGAGGCGCGCAGCGACATCCTCGGGTTCGTCTGGTTCAACTTCCACAAGAACGTCGCCGGCGAGACCAACTGGCGGGTCGACAGCAGCCCGCAGGCGCAGGACGCGTTCCGGCGCGACGCCGCCGACCCGCGCTTCGGCTTCGACGTGCGCCGGCCCTGATGGACATGACCATGAAGACCACCGAACCGAACGGGCCCGCCGACTCCGCCGAGCCCGGCGGGTCAGGAGCCGCGCCGAGCCGCGGCTACCAGCTGCCGGCCCCGCAGGACGCCGCCTGGTCCGTCGACTCGCGGCGGGCCAGCCGGATCAGCCGGCTGCTGCTGCTCGGCATCCTGGCGATCCAGGCCGGGCTGTCGCTGCGGATGCACGGGCGCGCCTTCGAGGACGAGGCGCTCTACATCGCGGCCGGCCACCTGGAGCTGCACCACCTGCTGCACGGCACCCCGGTCCCGGCCGACTTCAACGGCTTCTTCTCCGGCTACCCGCTGCTCTACCCGGTGCTGGCCGGCGCGGTCGACTCCTTCGCCGGCCTGACCGGCGTGCGGCTGGTCAGCCTGGCCATGATGCTCGGCACCACCGGTCTGCTGTTCGGCACGACCAGGCGGATGTTCAACGACCGGGCCGCGCTCGGCGCCGCCGCGCTCTTCTCGGTGGTGCAGTCGACGATCTTCCTCGGCTACTTCGCCACCTTCGACGCGGCCGCGCTCTTCCTGCTCGCGGTGGCCGCCTGGACCGTGGTGCGGACCACCGGCAAGCACCCGGCGACCGTGCTGCTGGCGGTGCTGCCGGCGGTGCTGGCGATGGCCGTCAAGTACGCGGCCGGCCTGTTCCTGCCCACCCTGCTGGTGCTCGCCGTGCTCTCCGGCACCCGGTTCACACGGCACCAGGCGCTGGCCCGCGGGCTCTGCTTCGGGCTCGGCACCGGCACGGTGCTGGGGGTCGTGGCGTACTTCTCGGGCGCGGTCAGCGGCCTCAGCCAGACCACCACGGCCCGCGCGCACGGCACCTCCTCGCCGCTGTCGCTCTTCGAACTGTCCGGCCAGTGGGGCGGGCTGGTCTTCCTGACCGCGGTGGGCGGCGCGATCGCCTACGTCCGCCGCTCCCGGATGGGCGAGATGCCCTGGTCCCCGAACGACACCCCCGGACGGATGCGGCGGATCCTGCTCGGCGTGACGCTCTGCGGCTCCGCCCTGCTCGCCCCGGCCTACCAGTCGTACCTGCAGACCGACACCTCGCTCTTCAAGCACGTCGGCTTCGGCCTGTTCTTCGCCGCCCCGATGGCCGGGCTCGGCCTGTCCCGGCTGGTCGGCCCGCACTTCCGGCAACCGCAGCTCGGCATCATGCTCTACGTGCTGGTGCTGGTCCTCGGCATGGTCCAGGCCCACCACGAGTTCACCCCGCCGGACTCCACCCGGATGGCCGAGGAGGTCCAGCGGCTGACGGTGCCGGGCGGGCACTACCTCGCCGAGGAGTACGAGATCCCCGCGTACTACCTGCGCAAGAGCACCACCTGGGACCAGTGGCAGTCCACCTTCGCCATCGACTACGTGGGCAAGGACCACAAGCACCACTACGGGAACGACGGGTTCGGCACCGCGGTCAAGGACGGCTACTTCAACGTCATCGTGCTGACCGGGAACGTCACGCCGGACGCCGACACCGCCGTCACCGACGCGCTGCGCGACAGCTCCGCCTACCGACTGGTCGCGACCCTGCCGTTCCACACCCAGTACGGCGACAGCACCTACCGGATCTGGACCCGGCAGTGATCCCGCGCAGCCGACCGGCGACCGACGGGCCCGCCGCCCGACGCCCCCATCCCACCCCCCAGCAACCCCCCAGCGGAGACTCCCCCATGAGCCTGGACGAGGCCCCGGTCGCCGACCCGGCAGCCGCCCCCGAACGGGATCCGGACGCCGCCGAACCCGCCGCGGAACCCGCCACGGGCGGCCGGCGCGCCAGGCGCCGGGCCGAACGCCGCGACCGCGCCGGCGGACCGCTCGCCACCCTGCCGCTGCTCGCGCTGCCGGCCGCCACCGCGCTGGCGCTGTGCCTGCACGACATCGGCAGGCGGCAGATGTGGCGGGACGAGCACGCCAGCTGGTGGGCGTCCAGCCTGTCGCTCGGCGACCTCAGCAAGCTGATCCACAACGTGGACATCGTGCTGCTGCCCTACTACCTGTTCCTGCACGGCTGGATCGACCTGTTCGGCGACTCGCCCACCGCGCTGCGGGTGCCGTCCGCGATCGCCATGGCCCTCGCGGCGGGGTGGCTGGCCCTGCTCGGCCGCCGGCTCTTCACGCCCGCCACGGGGCTGCTGGCCGGCCTCCTGCTGGCGGTCCTGCCCAGCACCGTCCGGTACGGCCAGGAGGCCCGTCCGTACGCCTTCGCGGTGCTGGTCGCCATCGTCTCCACCCACCTGCTGGTCCGCGCCCTGGAACGCCCCTCGCTGAAGGCCTGGGTCGGCTACGCGGTCTCCGTTCCGCTGCTCGGCTGGACCCACCTGGTGACCCTCTCGGTGCTGGCCGGCCACGTGGCCGCCGTGCTGGTCGGCAGCCGGCGGGCCGGCCTGATCCCGCGCTGGGCCTTCACCGCCGCCGTGCTGGCCGGCGGCTCGCTGACGGTGCCGATGGTGCTGCAGGGTCAGGCGCAGAGCGCCCAGATCGCCTGGAACAAGACCGGGCTGACCGACCTCAGGAACTATCCGGACACGCTCTTCCTGTCCTGGCACGTGGGGCTCGCGGTGCTGGCCGTGGGTCTGCTGGGGCTGCTGGCGGCCCGCCGGCACGCCGCCCTGCTCGCGGCCTGGGCGCTGCTGCCGCCCCTGGTCACCTTCGCCACCGCGAGCTGGCTGCACCTCTTCCTCAACCGCTACCTGCTCTTCACGCTGCCGGCCTGGGCGCTGCTGGCCGCCGCGGCGGTCTGCCGCGTCGCCGGGCCGCTCACCCGCGGGGCCCGCCCCGCGCTGCCGCGCCGGCTGCTCGGCTGGGTACTGGTGGCGGCCGCGGTGGCCGGGCTCGGCTGGACGGCCTGGCCCGGGATCCGGGCGACCCACCAGGACCTGGTGGGCGAGCCGGACTACGACCGGCTCACCGCGATCGTGCTGCACGACCAGCAGCCCGGCGACGGGATCGTCTACAGCGGGGTCCTGCAGGAGCGGATGTCGATGGCCTACGAGCTGCGCCACGTCAGGACCGTGCCGAAGGATATCCTGCTGCAGAAGTCGGCCGCCGAGACCGGCCTCTACTCCGCCCAGGAGTGCGACGACCCCGACGCCTGCGCGGCCAACACCAACCGGATCTGGCTGGTGTCCACCGACCCCGGCGCCGACCCGCTGGCCGCACTCTCGCCGCAGACCGCCGAGGTGCTCCGCAGCCAGTTCCAGGCCACCCGGACCGAGGCCCTGCCGTGGGTCCGACTGGTCCTGCTGACCCGGGTCCACCCCTCCCGCCGGGCCTCGGTCGCGGACGACCTGGGCGACCACAACGTCCAGATGGCGCCGGGCAGCAGCTGATCCCGGGCGCCACCAGGCGCTGCCTCCCACACCCCTGCCGCCGGTCTTCGCTGGCACTCCCGGTAGCGTTTCGACGTCACCCGGTGTTCACCTTCTCCTTGGTCGCGACACTACATATGGGGTGCCTCGGTGGGGCCACCACAACATGTATGCTCGTCCTCGCTGTCGAAGCAGGGGAACCCGGTGCAAGTCCGGGACTGCCCCGCAACGGTGAGCGGTGTCGCCCAACGGCGCCCGCGGAGTCCGAGTACCTGCCGACGGCGTGCCACCGGCTTCCCCGCAGAGGCCTGCCAAGCACTGCAGTACCGTCCGGGCCGCGCGGGCAGGCCAGGGTGATGAGAGGCGCGTCGGGACCCCCCCGTCGGGCCGCTCTCCCC
Source organism: Kitasatospora sp. LaBMicrA B282 (assembly GCF_050325825.1). Taxonomy (NCBI): domain Bacteria; kingdom Bacillati; phylum Actinomycetota; class Actinomycetes; order Kitasatosporales; family Streptomycetaceae; genus Kitasatospora; species Kitasatospora sp. LaBMicrA B282. The sequence goes on along the minus strand of NZ_JBNQTI010000043.1, from coordinate 3,676 downwards.
TGCCGCGCGCGAAACCCGGGACGCACCCCGTCCGACGCCGCCACAGGAGAGAGCGCCTTGACCGTCGCTGCCTCAGTTGCCCTGCCCTCCCAGGGTTCCGCCGCTGCCGCCCCGTCCGACCCCGGGACCGCGCTGCTCCGGCTGCTCACCGATTGCAGCACCGACCTCCCGCAGGTGGACCCCGGCCACGTCGCCGCCGCCGCGCTGCGCGGCCGCCACGCCGGCTCGGACTTCGCCGAGCTGCGCGGGCTGGCCGTGGACGCCGCCGCTTCGATGATCGCCGAGGACCCGCAGTACTCGAAGCTGGCCGCCCGCCTGCTGGCCCGGGAGATCTGGGACGAGGCGGACAGCCAGGGTGCCACCCTCTTCACCGCCTCGATCGCGGTCGGCCACGCCGAGGGCCTGATCGGCGACGGCACCGCCGCCTTCGTGGCCAAGCACGGCGCCGCGCTGAACGCACTGCTCGACGAGCAGGGCGACGACCGGTTCGAGTACTTCGGCCTGCGCACCGTGCAGTCCCGCTACCTGCTGCGCCACCCGATCACCCGCAAGGTGGTCGAGAAGCCGCAGCACTTCCTGCTCCGGGTGGCCTGCGGCCTGGCGGTCGGCGACACCGAGCAGTCGGTGGCCGAGGTGGCCGAGCTGTACCGGCTGATGAGCCGGCTGGAGTACCTGACCTCCTCGCCGACCCTGTTCAACTCCGGCACCCGGCACCCGCAGATGTCCAGCTGCTACCTGCTGGACTCGCCGCTGGACAACCTGGACTCGATCTACAGCCGGTACGCGCAGATCGCCCGGCTCTCCAAGCACGCCGGCGGCATCGGCCTGTCCTACTCCCGGATCCGCTCGCGCGGCAGCCTGATCCGCGGCACCAACGGCAAGTCCAACGGCATCGTGCCGTTCCTGCGCACCCTGGACTCCTCGGTCGCCGCGGTCAACCAGGGCGGCCGGCGCAAGGGCGCGGCCTGCGTCTACCTGGAGACCTGGCACGCGGACATCGAGGAGTTCCTGGAGCTGCGGGACAACACCGGCGAGGAGGCCCGCCGGACCCACAACCTCAACCTGGCGCACTGGATCCCGGACGAGTTCATGCGCCGGGTGAACGCCAACGCCGACTGGTCGCTCTTCTCCCCGGCCGACGTGCCCGAGCTGGTCGACCTGTGGGGCGCGGAGTTCGACGAGGCCTACCTGAAGGCCGAGGCGGCCGGCAAGGCCGTGCGCACCATCCCGGCGCAGACCCTGTACGCCCGGATGATGCGCACCCTGGCGCAGACCGGCAACGGCTGGATGACCTTCAAGGACGCCGCCAACCGGGCCGCCAACCAGACCGCGCTGCCGGGCCGCACGGTGCACTCCTCGAACCTGTGCACCGAGATCCTGGAGGTCACCGACGACTCGGAGACCGCGGTCTGCAACCTGGGCTCGGTCAACCTGGGCGCCCACGTGGCCGCAGGTGCCAGCGCCGAGGACCTGCTGAACGCCATGGACTGGGAGCGGCTGGACGCCACCGTGCGCACCGCCGTCACCTTCCTGGACCGGGTGGTGGACATCAACTTCTACCCGACCGTCGAGGCCGGCACCTCCAACTCCCGTTGGCGGCCGGTGGGTCTGGGCGTGATGGGCCTGCAGGACGTCTTCTTCAAGCTCAACCTCGACTTCGACTCGGCCGAGGCCGCACGGCTCTCCACGCTGATCGCCGAGCGGATCATGCTGACCGCCTACGAGCGCTCCAGCGAGCTGGCCGAGCAGTTCGGACAGCACCCGGCCTACGCCGAGACCCGCGCCGCCCGCGGCCAGCTGCACGTCGACCACTTCGCCGACGCCGCCCCGCAGTGGACCGAGCGTTGGGACGCGCTGCGCGCCCGGATCGCCCGCACCGGCCTGCGCAACTCGCTGCTGCTGGCGATCGCGCCGACCGCCACCATCGCCTCGATCGCCGGCGTGTACGAGTGCATCGAGCCGCAGGTCTCCAACCTGTTCAAGCGCGAGACGCTCTCCGGCGAGTTCCTCCAGGTCAACCCGTACCTGGTGCGCGAGCTGAAGGAGCTGGGCGTCTGGGACCAGCAGACCCGGGACGCGCTGCGCGACGCCAACGGCTCGGTGCAGGAGCTGGGTTGGCTGCCGGCCGAGCTGCGCTCGCGCTACCGCACGGCCTGGGAGCTGCCGCAGCGCGCGCTGATCGACCTGGCCGCCGCCCGCCAGCCGTACCTGGACCAGAGCCAGTCGCTGAACCTCTTCATGGCCGCGCCGACCATCGGCAAGCTGAGCTCGATGTACGCGTACGCCTGGAAGGTCGGTCTGAAGACCACCTACTACCTGCGCTCGCGCCCGGCCACCCGGATCGCCCAGGCCGCCTCCGGTGCCGCCCGCACCGCCGCGCCGCTGCCCGCCCCGACCGCCGCCGCCCCCACCCTGACCCAGGCCGAGCAGGACGCCATCGCCTGCTCCCTGGAGAACCCCGAGTCCTGCGAGGCCTGCCAGTGATGTCCGAAGACCGGAAGAAGATGCTGCTCGACCCCGGCTTCGAGCTGACCCTGCGTCCGATGCGCTACCCGTCGTTCTACGACCGGTACCGCGACGCGATCAAGAACACCTGGACCGTCGAGGAGGTGGACCTGCACTCCGACGTCGCCGACCTGGCCAAGCTGAGCGAGGGCGAGCGCCACCTGATCGGCCGGCTGGTCGCCTTCTTCGCCACCGGCGACTCGATCGTGGCCAACAACGTGGTGCTGAGCCTCTACAAGCACATCAACTCGCCCGAGGCCCGGCTCTACCTGTCCCGCCAGCTGTTCGAGGAGGCGGTGCACGTCCAGTTCTACCTGACGCTGCTGGACACCTACCTGCCCGACCCGGACGACCGCGCGGCGGCCTTCGCCGCGGTGGAGAACATCCCCTCCATCCACCAGAAGGCCCAGTTCTGCTTCAAGTACATGAACGCGGTCGACCACCTCGACTCGCTGCAGACCAAGGCCGACCGCCGCGCCTTCCTGCTCAACCTGATCTGCTTCGCCGCCTGCGTCGAGGGCCTGTTCTTCTACGGCGCCTTCGCCTACGTGTACTGGTTCCGCAGCCGCGGCCTGCTGCACGGCCTGGCCACCGGCACCAACTGGGTGTTCCGCGACGAGTCCATGCACATGGACTTCGCCTTCTCGGTGGTGGACACGGTGCGCGCGGAGGAGCCCGACCTCTTCGACGACGAGATGGCCAAGCAGGTCACCGAGATGCTGGAGGAGGCCGTCGAGGCCGAGCTCCAGTTCGCCCGTGACCTGTGCGGCGAGGGCCTGCCCGGGATGAACACCGAGTCGATGCGCCAGTACCTGGAGGCCGTGGCCGACCAGCGCCTGGCCCGCCTCGGCATGCCGATCCGCTACGGCTCGACCAACCCGTTCGGCTTCATGGAGCTGCAGAACGTCCAGGAGCTGACCAACTTCTTCGAGCGCCGGGTCTCCGCCTACCAGGTCGCCGTCGAGGGCTCGGTCGCCTTCGACGACGACTTCTGATCGGGCTCCGACTCCGATCGGGCTCCGGAACCGCGAAGCCCCCGCCGGCCCCACTTGGGTTCTAACGGTCGTTGCAACACCCCAGCTCAAGGGGTGCGATGGACTTCGAGATCCGCAAGGACCGGAAGGCACAGGGAGCGAGGCAGCTGACGCGTGAGCGGGAGGCATACTTCCAG
>NZ_JBNQTI010000042.1:4622-54432 GCF_050325825.1 Kitasatospora sp. LaBMicrA B282 | reverse complement strand
CCGGCCCGCCCGGCGCCCGGGCGGCGGAGTCCGGCTCGGCGGCCCCCGCCGGGCCCCCGGCAGCCGACCGGCCGGCGACCGAACGCCGATCGCCCCACCCCGACGCGCGCCGTGCGCTGGCCGCGTCCCCGATACCGCCGGCCCTGCCGGCTGCTCCACGCCCAGCACCACCTGCAACAGCGGAAGGACCTGATCGATGACCGCAATGAACCAGACGTCCGGCGACCTCAACTGGCTTCTGGACGACCTGGTGGGACGGGTGGCGTCGCTTCGGCACGCGGTCATCCTCTCCGGCGACGGCCTGCCCACCGCCGCCTCACAGGGTCTGCTCCGGGAGGACGCCGAGCACCTGGCCGCCGTCGCCGCCGGGCTGCACAGCCTGGCCAAGGGGGCCGGCCGGTACTTCGAGGTGGGCGGCGTGCGGCAGACCATGGTCGAGCTGGACGAGGCCTTCCTCTTCATCACCGCGGCCGGCGACGGCAGTTGCCTCGCCGTGCTGAGCGATGCGGAGTCCGACATCGGCCAGATCGCCTACGAGATGGCGCTGCTGGTCAAGCGGGTCGGGGAGCACCTGGGCGCCGAGTCGCGGCACCCGGCCGGATGACCGGGCCGACAGTGGATCGGGAGCCGGCGAGTCCGGCTCCCGATCGGGGGGTGCTCGACCTGGTGGCCGAGGAGGAGCCGGCGGAGGCCGCCGAGGCCGCCGAACCGGCGGAGCCCGCGGAGTCAGCCGCGCCGGCGGAGGTCGCGGAGGACTCCGGGGGCGCCGAGGAGGCCGGGGGCGGCGACGAACCCACCGACGAGGAGTGCTGGTTCGACGACGAGGCCGGCCCGATGGTGCGCCTCTTCTCGCTCACCCGGGGGCGCACCAGACCCGCCGGCGACGAGTTCTTCGACCTGATCTCGATGATCACGCTGGCCGACCCGGCCGAGCGCGACCCGTTCCAACCCGAGCCGGTGCTGGACCCCGAGCACCACGTCCTGCTCGAACTCTGCGCCACCGGTCCGCTGTCGGTGGCCGAGCTCGGCTCCTTCACCGACCTGCCGGTGAGCGTCGTGCGGGTGCTGCTCGGCGACCTGCACGACGCCGGGCTGATCTGCGTCACCCGGCCCGTTCCGCTCGCCGAACTGCCGGACGAGCGCCTGCTCCGAGAGGTGATCAATGGCCTCCGAGCACTCTAGGGTCTCCGACGGTCCGCCGAGGTCGGCCGGCTGGACGGTGGCCGGCGGTCCGCCGGTGTCGGCGTTGAAGATCCTGGTGGCCGGCGGCCTCGGGGTCGGCAAGACCACGCTGGTCGGCGCGGTGAGCGAGATCCGGCCGCTGCGCACCGAGGAGCGGCTGAGCGAGCTGGGCCGGCCGGTGGACGACACCAGCGCGGTCGAGGCCAAGCGGACCACCACGGTGGCGATGGACTTCGGCCGGATCGACCTGCGCCCCGGCCTCGCGCTCTACCTCTTCGGGACGCCCGGGCAGGACCGGTTCTGGTTCGTCTGGGACGAGCTGTCGCGGGGCGCGCTGGGTGCCGTGGTGCTGGCCGACACCCGCCGGCTGGCCGACTGCTTCCCCTCGGTGGACTTCTTCGAACAGCGCGGCATCCCCTTCGTGATCGCGGTGAACTGCTTCGAGGGCACCGAGGTCTTCGCCGTCGAGGACGTCCGGGCCGCGCTCGACCTCGATGCCCGGGTGCCGGTGCTGCTCTGCGACGCCCGGCGGCGCGAGGACGGCAAGGAGCTGCTGATCCGGTTGGTCCGGCACGCCGCCGAACTGCGGTGATGCCCCGACCGTCTCACGGTTGGTCCGGATATCGGACCGACGCTTGCCCCGGAGGCGGTCGGCATGGAACGCTCTGGTTCGAACCAGGGCCGCGCCGCGTTCGGGCGGGCGGCCGGATCACCGGGGGAGGGCAGCAGCATGGGCGGAGGTCGTCAGGACCTGGAGCCGTTCTGGCCGTCCCGGCAGCCGCACCACTTCGACCAGACCTGTCCGGGCTCGCCTCGCGCGTCCCGGCTCGCCCACTGACCCACGGTCATCCGACCACGGGTCGGTGGCGGACAGCAGAGTCCGGTCCGACGCGCAGACGACGTCCATCCATCGTCCTGTGCGAAAGAAGCTGCCCGATGTCCTCCTCTTCCTCCTCGGCCGTCCTGACCCCGCCCACCGCCACCCCGCACCTGCGGGCGGTCCGCTCGGTCGCCGCGCCGGCCGGCACCGCTCGGCACGCCGCCGGGGCCCCGGTCCAGTTGCCGACCGTGCTGCCGTCGACCGTCCCGGCGCCGGTCCCCGCCCAGTTCGCCGACCAGTGGCCGGTGGCGCCGGAGCTGTTCGGCACGCTGCCCGAAGGTGCCGTGGTCGCCGCCACGCTGCCGCAGTCCGCCCTGCCGGCGGGTCTGCTCGCGCAGTACCGCGCGCAGCTGGGGGCGGCCGGGGCCGCCGCCCGTCCGATGGTCGGCTACCTGGTGCTGGCGCCGGCCCCCGAGCCGGTCCCGGCCCAGTTCGTGCCGGCACCCGTCGTCCCAGCCGCTGTCCCGCCCGCCGTCCCGGCAGCCGAGCCGCAGCGCGGGCCGCGGGCCGCCGCCCAGCGCGGGATCGGCGTCGACCTCGAGCGCCGCAACGCCTTCGTGGACGGCGTCCTGCTCGACCTCACCTACCTGGAGTTCGAGTTGCTCGCCCACCTGACCCAGTACCCGCAACGGGTGCACACCCGCGACCACCTGGTCTCGGCCGTCTGGGGCTACGGCCACGTCGGCGACGGCCGGACCGTGGACGTCCACGTGGCCCGGCTGCGCCGCAAGTTGGGCCCGGGCCACCGGGACAGCATCGTCACGGTGCGCCGGGTCGGCTACAAGTACGCGCCGATCGGCCGTCCCTGACGGAGGCTCACTCCGAGAGCGCCGCCGGTCGGCCGGCTCAGCGGTGCAGGCCGGTGCTGACGGCGGCCAGCCCCCAGGCCGAGCCGCCGATCAGGACCGCGAGGCCACCGGCCGTCAGGCCCGCCCGCCACCCCCGGGAGAGCCCCGGGGTTCGGGCGGCGTGCACGGCCAGCAGCACGGCCTGCACCGGCCAGAGCGTCGCCAGCAGCACCGCCGGGCCGCCGCGGGCCAGCACCCGCACCGCGTCGCGCAGTTCCGCCAGGTCGGCCCGGCGCAGGCTGACCACGCCGGCCCCCACCGCCCAGAGCAGCGACACCAGCACGTAGCCGATCGGCCCGCCGCCGTCCAGGTGGTGGTAGGAGGTCAGCCGCCCGACCAGGTAGAAGACCACGGCGCCGACCAGCCAGAGCAGCACCTCCCCGATGACCACGGCGTACAACACCCCCAGCAGCAGCCTGCTGCGTGCCATGCGCGCTCGCCCCCTCCCCGTCCCACCTGGTCGACGCCCGGTCGGCCCCCGGCGGTTGCCGGCCTCGCACCGGCTGCCGGAGTCTAACTCCGGCTCGGGGGACGGGAATGGGCTGCGGGTCGAGCCGTGCTGGGGTGCCGGTGGGGCTCAGCGGCTCAGCCGGTCGACCTCCGCCAGCTCCTCGGGGCTCAGTGGCCCGGCCGCCAGCGCGTCCAGGTTCTGGTCGAGCTGGGCCACGCTGCTGGCGCCGATGATCACCGACACCACCCGGGGGTCCCGCAGCACCCAGGCCAGCGCCAGCTGGGCCAGGGTCTGGCCGCGCCGGTGGGCGAGCCGGTCCAGCGCCCGCAGCTGCTCCAGCTTGGCCTCGGTCAGCGCCTCCTCCTTGAGGAAGTGGCCGATCGACATCCGGGAGCCGGCCGGCACCCGGCCGCCGAGGTAACGGTCGGTCAGCAGGCCCTGGGCGAGCGGCGAGTAGGCGATCAGCCCGGTCTGGGTGTCGCCCACCGCCTCCAGTACGCCGTCCTCCACCCCGCGGTCCAGGATCGAGTAGCGGCTCTGGTTGAGCAGCACCGGCGTGCCGAGCTCGCGCAGGATCGCCACCGCCTCCCGGTGCTGCTCGGCCGGGTAGTTGGAGACCGCCGCGTAGAGCGCCTTGCCCTGCCGGACCGCGCTGGCCAGCGCGCCCATGGTCTCCTCCAGGGGCGTGTCCGGGTCGTGGCGGTGCGAGTAGAAGACGTCCACGTAGTCCAGGCCGGTGCGGGCCAGCGACTGGTCCAGGCTGGCCAGCAGGTACTTGCGGCTGCCGCCGTCGCCGTAGGGGCCGGGCCACATGTCGTAGCCCGCCTTGGTCGCGATGAACAGCTCGTCGCGGTACGGGCGGAAGTCCTGGGCGAAGAGCGTGCCGAAGTTCCGCTCCGCCGAGCCGTACGGCGGGCCGTAGTTGTTCGCCAGGTCGACGTGGGTGACGCCGCGGTCGAAGGCCCGGCGCAGGACCGCGCGCTGCACCTCCAGCGGCTGGGCGTCGCCGAAGTTGTGCCAGAGCCCCAGCGAGACGGCGGGCAACTGCACGCCGCTGCGCCCGGCGCGGCGGTAGGTCATCGAGGTGTAGCGGAGCTCGGCCGCGAGGTAGGTCATGAGCGGCATCCTGCCAGCTCGGAGCGGGTGCCGACAGGCGCGGCACGAGCACCCGCGGTCGGCCGGCCCGGCTCAGCCGTCCAGTGCGGTGAGCACCTCGGCGTAGACGGTGGCGGGCACCAGGCCGTGGTCGGTCAGCAGCCGGACGAGCAGGCTCTGGCGCTGCTCGCGGCGGGAGGGCTGCTGCGCCTCCTGGAACAGCGCGACCAGCAGGTGGCCCGACGTGATGACCTTCGACCTGCGGGCCAGGGCGGCGCGCACGCTCAGTTCCAGCGCCTTCCGCGCCCGGTCGCTGAACCGGGTGCGGCGCCCGGTGCGCAGGCCGCCGGTGCGCCGGTCGCGGGCGCCCGGCGGGCCGTCCAGCGCACCCGGGCCGAAGCCGGCCTCCACCGCCTCGCGGACCGCGGTCAGGTCGATGCCGATGTGCCCCAGCGCCTCGGCGTCCACCTCGCCGGTGCCGCCGCCGAGCAGCCGGACCACGGCGGCCCGGGCGGTCGGCAGGTCCAGGCCGTGGCGGGTCAGCACCGCCACGCACGGGTCCTCGGTGTCGTGCAGCAGGCCGAGCAGCAGGTGCTCGGTGCCGACCTCCGCGTGCTGGAGCCGGTCGCCCTCGCGGTGGGCGTCGCTCACCGCTCGCCGGGCGGCCGGGGTGAAGTGCTCGAACATGTCACTCTCCGGTGGGGAAGAGGGGGCGGCGGGCGTGCTTCTTGTGGACGGCCTGGCGGCTGACGCCGAGGCAGGCGGCGATGTCCTGCCAGGACCACCCCTGCGCGCGGGCGTTGCCGACCTGGAGGTCCTCCAGCCGGTCGGCGAGGTCGCGCAGGGCGCGGACGGCGCGCAGGCCGATCGCGGGATCGCGGCTGCTCGCCGCGGCGGCGAGCTGGTTGGTTTCGCTCATGCTGTCAATGTAGGTTGACAGTGCGGAGGTGTCAACCTTGGTTGACGGTTACCGTGGGGGAGACGGAACGGAGCACGAGGTGGGTGCGGGATGAGCGGGACGGCGGGGCCCTCGGCGCCGCGCGGCGACATCGCCGGGCGGGCCGACCTGGAGCTGGTGCTGCGCCGCTTCTACCTGGCCGCCTTCGCCGATCCGCTGATCGGGCCGTTCTTCACCGAGGTCGCCGGGACGGACCTGGAGGCCCACCTCCCGCACATCACCGACTTCTGGGAGCGCGCCCTCTTCCGCACGGCCGAGTACCGCCGCGACGCCTTCGCCCCGCACGCCGCGCTGCACCTGGCGGCGCCGCTGACCGCCGAGCACTTCGGCCGCTGGGTCCAGCTGTGGCGCGCCGCCGTGGACGGCGCCCACCGCGGGCCGGTGGCGGAGCGCGCCAAGGCGCAGGGGGAGCGGATCGCGCTGGCCCTGCTGCGCCGCATCTCCGGCGAGGACCCCGGCGTCGGCGGCGAGGGCGGCTTCGTCCCGCTCTCGGCGGTCCTGCTGCGCGGGGCGTGAGACCCAGCTGCTCGCGGCGTTCCCGCCGGTCGGCTCAGACGGCCACCCGCAGCGGGGTGATCCGGGTGGCGACCACGTTGGTGGCGCCCTGGTTGCGTTCCAGGCGGCCGTGGATGAGCAAGCCGGCCCGGTCCAGGGCGGTGCGCCGCTGGGACTCCCAGACCGGGCGGCTGCAGACCACGTTGATCAGGCCGGTCTCGTCCTCCAGGCTGAGGAAGAGCACGCCGCCCGCCGTGGGCGGTCGCTGACGGTGCGTCACCAGCCCGCCGACCAGGACCGGGCTGCCGTGGGCCAGACCGGGCAGGTCGACGGCGGGGGTGGCGCCGATGTGAGTCAGGCTCGGCCGGACGTGCTCGACCGGGTGGCTGGTGGCGGAGGAGCCGGTGGCCCACAGGTCGGCGATGGTCTCCTCGACGGGGGTCATCGCGGGCAGCTCGGGCGGGGCCGCCCCCGGGGTGGTGCCCGGCAGCAGCCCCGGGCCGCCGCCCAGCGCCAGGGCGCCGGCGGACCACAGCGCCTGACGCCGGGTCAGGCCGAAGCAGCGGAAGGCCCCCGCGGTGGCGAGCGCCTCCAGTACCGGCGCCGGCAGGCCGGTGCGGTGGGCGAAGTCCTCCAGGTCCTGGTAGGGCCGGCCGGCGGCCACCGCCGCCGCCGGCTCGTCGCCGAGCCCGCGCACGGTGGACAGGCCGAGCCGGATCGCCGGCCGGTCCCGCGGCCCCTCCAGGGTCGGCCCGGCCGCACTGAGGTTGGCGTCCACCGGGTGCACCGTGACGCCGTGCCGGCGGGCGTCGGAGATCAGGCTGAGCGGCGAGTAGAAGCCCATCGGCTGGTTGGCCAGCAGCGCGCAGGTGAAGGCCGCCGGGTAGTGGTGCTTGAGCCAGGCGCTGGCGTACACCAGGTAGGCGAAGCTGATCGAATGCGACTCCGGGAAGCCGTAGTTGGAGAAGGCCTCGATCTTGGTGAAGACGTCCTCGGCCACCTCGGGCGGGATGCCGCGGGCGGCCATCCCGTCCAGCAGCCGCTGCCGCAGCTCGGCCACCCGCTGGTGCGAGCGCTTGGCCCCCATCGCCTGGCGCAGCCGGTCGGCCTCGGCCCCGGTGAACCCCGCGCAGTCGATGGCGAGTTGCATCATCTGCTCCTGGAACAGCGGCACGCCCAGCGTCTTGTCCAGGGCCCGCCGCATCAGCGGGTGCGGGCAGTCGGCCGGCTCCAGTCCGGCCCGGCGGCGCAGGTAGGGGTGGACCGAACCGCCCTGGATCGGGCCGGGCCGGATCAGCGCCACCTCCACCACCAGGTCGTAGAACGCGCGCGGCTTCAGCCGGGGCAGGGTGGACATCTGGGCCCGCGACTCCACCTGGAACACCCCGACCGTGTCGGCCCGGCAGAGCATCTCGTAGACCGCGGCGTCCTCCTTGGGGATGCTGTCGAGGTCCAGCCGGCGCCCGTGGTGCTCGGCGACCAGGGTGCAGGTGTCATGCAGCGCGGAGAGCATGCCGAGGCCGAGCAGGTCGATCTTGACCAGGCCGGCGCCGGCCGTCGACTCCTTGTCCCACTGCAGCACCGAGCGCCCCGGCATCCGGGCCCACTCGGTCGGGCAGATCTGTCCGATCGGCTCCCCGGTCAGCACCATGCCGCCCGAGTGGATGCCCAGGTGGCGCGGCAGCCCGTGGAGCTGCCGGCCGAGGTCGAGCACGTCGGCGGGGATCACGGCATCCGCGGCGGGGGCGGAGCGGAAGTCGACCTGACGGGAGAAGGCGTTCACCTGCTCCATCGGGTAGCCGAGCACCCGGGCGGCGTCGCGCAGTGCCAGCCGGGGCCGGTAGGTGATCACGTTGGCCACCTGGGCGGCGTGCCGGCGGCCGTAGCGCCGGTAGACGTACTGGATCACCTCCTCGCGGCGGCGGTGCTCGATGTCCAGGTCGATGTCCGGCGGCCCGTCCCGCTCCATGCTGAGGAAGCGCTCGAAGAGCAGCCCGTAGCGGATCGGGTCGACGGCGGTGATGCCCAGGGCGTAGCAGACCGCCGAGTTGGCGGCCGAACCGCGCCCCTGGCACCAGATGTCCTGCTCCCGGCAGAACTCCACCAGGTCGTGGACGATCAGGAAGTACCCGGCCAGCTGCCGCTGCCCGATCACGTCCAGCTCCTTGGCCAGCTGCGCCTGCGCCGCGGCATCGTCCGGGCCGAACCGCCGCCCGGCGCCGCGCTCGGTCAGCTCGCACAGCCAGCTGAAGTCGGTGTACCCGTCCGGCACCGGGAAGAGCGGCAACTCCGGCTTCAGAGTGGTGAATTCGAAGGAGCAGGCACGGCCCAGCTCGACCGTGGCCGCCCGCACCCCGGGGAACCGGGTCAGCCGGGCGGCCATCTCCGCCCCCGAGCGCAGGTGCGCGGTGCCGGCCGCCCTGGTCCAGCCGGCCGCCTGGGCGAGGGTGGCCCGGCCGCGCAGCGCGGCCAGCCCCTGGGCCAGCCGGCCCTGCGCGGGGGCGGCGTGGTGCACGTTGTTGGAGGCGACCACCGCCACCCCGGCCCGGGCGGCCAGCTCGGCCAGCGCGTCGTTGCGCGGGTCGTCCCCGGGGAGGCGGTGGTCGATCAGCTCGACGAAGACGTTCTCCCGGCCGAACGCCTCGGTGAGCGAGGCGAGTTCGCGCTGCGCCGCGTCCGCGCCGCGCTCCGCCAGGGCCCGCGGCACCCGCCCGTTGCGGCAGCCGGTGAGCACCGCCCACTGCCCGCCGTGCGCCTCGGCGAGCTCCTCGAAGGCGTACGCCGGCCGCCCCTTGCCCGGCCCGGCCAGCTGCGCGGCGGCGATCGCCGCGGAGAGCCGCCGGTAGCCGTCGGGGGAGCGGGCCAGCACCAGCAGGTGTTCGTCGCGCAGGCCGGGCGAGCCGGCCAGGTCGAGCTCGGCCCCGAAGACGGTGCGCAGCCCGGTGCCCCGCGCGGCCAGGTGCAGCCGGACCGCGCCGTACAGGCCGTCGTGGTCGGTGATCGCCAGGGTCTCCACGCCCAGCCGCAGCGCCTCGGCGACCAGGTCCTCGGGCTCGCTGGCGCCGTCCAGGAAGCTGAACGCGGAGTGCACGTGCAGCTCGGCCCAGGCGGTGCGCCGGCGGGGCGCGGCGGGGGCGATCGGCAGCTGTCGGACCTCGGCGGTGGAGTCGGCGGTGGATTCGGGGGTGGAATCGGGGGTGGCTCGCGCACCGGGTGGTCCGCCGTGGGGTCGGTCGGGAGTCCGGCTGTGGTCGGGAGCCCGGCCGGCGTCGGGAGTCCGGCCGGGGTCGGGGGCACGGCTGTGGTCGCGGCCGTGCATGCGGTCGCGGAGCTCGTTCCAGGGGAGCTCGGACTGGCTGTCGAAACCCATGGTGGTGGGGTGTTTCCGTTCGGTGTCGTGCGCTGTTCGGTAGGTCTGACACTGCGTCAATAGGCGGCCTCCAGGGCCCAGTCGCCGTCCTCCAGGACCAGCAGCAGGGCCCGTCCGTCGGCGAGGGTGACCTGGAGCCGGGCCCGCCGCCGGCCCCGCTCCGGGTCCCACCACCACTCCACGGCCGGCCAGGGCCCGGCCCAGGCGGTGACCACCGTCACCCGTCCGGCCAGCACCAGCTGCACCGGTGCCGCCGAGAGCTCGGCCCGTCCGGTCACGGCGACCGGCAGCCCGGCCGCGTCCAGCAGCCGGACCGGCACCGGGGTCCGCGGCACCACCCCGGGGGCCGGATGGCCGAGCCGACCGGGCCAGGGCGCGTCCTGGTCGGCGGCCGGCGGTGGCCGCTCGCCCCAGGGCACCCGGACCAGCACCTCGTCCGGGCCGCGCCCGCCGACCCGTTCGACCCGGCTCAGCCCGCCGTACCCCAGCAGCGCCTGCACCCGGGCGGCCGCCCGCTCCACCCGGTCCTCCACCACGGCCTGGCCCCAGAGCGCCAGCTGCCGCCCGTGGTCGGGCGCCAGCTCGTCCGGCACCAGCCGCAGCGCGGTGAACCCGCCCGCCGTCGGGGCGAAGAACCCGGCGCCCTGCCAGGCCTGCAACTGCCAGCGCACCCGCTCGGCCAGGGCCGGCGCGGACAGCCGACCCTCGTGCTGCCAGAGCCGGGCGGCCGTGCTGCCGTCCGCACAGGTCACCTCGACGGCGACCCGGTGACAGGCCAGCCCCGCTCCGGCCAGCGCCTCGTGCAGCCGCTCGGCGAGCGCGCGGCCGACGAAGACCAGCGGCTCGACCAGCAGCTCGGGCGGGTCGAACCGCTCCTCGACCGCCAGGTCGGGCCCCGGCAGCCGGCCGGCCGCCGGTCGTGCGGCCAGCCCGCGGGCCAGTCGGTGCGCACCGCGGCCGGTGGGCCCGAACCGGTCGGCCACGGTGGCGGCCGGCAGCCGGGCGAAGGCGCCCAAGGTGGGCACGCCGAGCCGGACCAGCAGCTCGGCGAGCGGCTCGTCCTCCAGCACGGCGACCGGGTAGGGCGCCAGGAACTCGGGGGTCCGCCCGGCGGGCACCAGCACCCCGGCGCGGGCGGCGAGCACGGCGGCGAAGACGCCGTCGGCGATGCCGATCCGCGGGGCGGGGGGCTCGTGGGGGGTCGCCTCCGCGGTGGCTGCTGCCCCCGTGCCTGCTGCCCCCGTGGCTGCTGCCCCGGCGGCCGCTTCCGCCGAGGCCGCTTCCACTGGGGCCGCTCCCACCGGGGCCGCTTCCGCGACCGGTCCGCCCCAGTCCGTGCCCCGGTCGCCGGTCCCGTCCCCGACCCGCAGCCCGGCCAGCGCCCGCGCCACCGCCGCGGCCAGCGCCCGCTCCCCGCCGAAGTACCGGGCCGGACCCTTCACCGGGATCGCGCAGAGCCCGGGCCGCAGCACCTCCACCCGAGGGGTGAACGCCTCGACGGCCAGCAGCACCGGCTCGAAGCAGCGGGTCTCGGCCACCGGGTCGCGCTCGCGCAGCCGCAGCTCGGGGCAGAGCCGGTGCGCCAGCCGCAGCCGCTGCCCGCGCCGCACCCCGGCCAGCCGGGCCGCCGCCGACCCGGCCAGCACCCGGCCGCCCTCCACCACGGCCACGGCCTGCTCGGGCCCGGTCACCCCGCCGGTGGCCACGATCGGCCAGTCCGGGTACCAGACCACCAGCACCCGCAGCTCCTCGGCGGTGCCGGCGGTGCCGTCCGTGCCACCCGTACCGTTCGTGCCACCCGTGCCGCGCGCCGCGCCCGTGTCCTCGACAGCAGTCATCTCACACCGCCGCCAGCCGCCCCCGTCCCGCCGCGTCGCCCGACTCCTCGTCGAGCCCCACCCCGACCGCGGCGGGCCCGAGGGCACCGTCCCGCGCCTGCGCCACGGCCGGGACGGTGCCCTCGGCTCCGCCGACCGCCGGCTCCTCCACCGCCCGGACCACCCCGTGCTCGTCCGGCAGCCACACCTGCACGCTCCGCCCGCGGGCAGCCGCGCCCCGGCCCTCGGCCAGGACCACCGCCTGCCGCCCGGCCAGCAGCCCGTACCCGGGACCCAGGCCGACCCAGCGACTCTCCCGCACGCTCAGCCGCAGCTCCGCCCCCGGCCACTCCCCGGCCACCAGCAGCACGCAGCCGCTGCGCCGCAGCACCGCCCCGAGCCGGGCCGCCAGCTGCGGCGCCACCGGCCCGGACGGGCGCAGCAGGATCACCTCCACCGCCCCGGCCAGCGCCGCCACCACCTCGGGCCACTGCTGCCCGGGCGCGTCCACCAGCAGCAGCCGGCCGGGGTCGATCCCGTACCCGCTGGCCGCCAGCAGCCCCAGCTCGGGCAGCCCCACCACCGCGTACCACCCGTCCCGGCTGCCCGCGCCGAGCGCCAGCAGCAGCCCGGCATCGTCCTGCACCGACACGGCCGTCCCCCGCCGCAGCCCACCCCCGGGCAGCACCCCCGCCAGCGCAGCCGGTACCGGCACCGGTCCGCCGTCCGACGGCACCGGCGCCGCCTGCTGGAGGAGAACGGGTGTGGCCACAGGTCCAGGATCGAACATCCGTTCGTAAAGATTCAAGTCGAAATCGAACGAGCGAGCGAATTTTTCGATTGCGCCGAAGTGCGACAGGTGTGGAAGCCTCGTTCGGGGGTTCCGCTTCTGCGCGGCCTCCCCGGCACTGCGGGGGAGGCGCCGAAGGCGGAGTCGGCGGTCACCGGGAGCCGCCGGGCCGGGCCGGGTCGGGTCGGTGTCGGCGGGCAGCGGATGGACCGGCCGGAGGGCGACGCCCTTGTGGCGCACCCAGCCCTGCTCGCCCGGGCCGGGCTGGAGGCGGGCCGCCCAGCGCCCTTCTCCAGGCGACGCGACCCGGCCGGCGCCGTGGGCTGGTCCTGATGGCCGGTCCTGACCCCCACGGCGACCAGGTCCGGCAGCACCGGCCCGCGCCCGCCGGCTCCCGTCAGCGGCGGGTCTCGATCCGCAGGCCGCCCGTGGTCACCTGGCGGATGGGCTCGCTCGCCAGCAGGTCGTGCGGCTGGCCGAGGGCGATCGCGCCCGCCGCGTCGAGCCGGGCCAGGTGGGCATCCGTCAGCTCGACCGCCAGGGCGCCCAGGTTGTCCTCCAACTGGGCGGGGGTGCGGGCGCCGAGCAGCGTGCTCGTCACGCCCGGCTTGCGCAGCGTCCAGGCCAGCGCCACCTGGGCCGGGGTGTGCCCCAGCTCGCCGGCCAACTCCCGGACCACCCCGGCCACGCCGAGGCTTCGTTCGGTGAGGGTGCCCAGGGCGAGGTTGTGGCTGCGACGGGTACTCCCGTCGGGGCCGGCGCCCGTCGCACCCACGTCCTGCCGGCCGTACTTGCCGCTGAGCACCCCGCCGCCGAGCGGCGAGTACGGGACCACGCCCAGGCCCAGCTCCCGGGCCATCGGGATCAGGTCGCGCTCCGCGGTGCGTTCGATCAGGCTGTACTCGACCTGCAGCGCGACCAGCGGCGACCAGCCGCGCAGGTCGGCGATCGCCTGCATCCGGGACACCTGCCAGGCCGGGGTGTTGGAGATCGCCACGTACAGCACCTTGCCCTGCCGGACCAGGTCGTCCAGGCCGCGCAGCACCTCCTCCACCGGCGTCCGGAAGTCCCAGACGTGCAGGTACAGCAGGTCGAGGTAGTCGGTGCCCAACCGCCGCAGGCTGCCCTCCACCGAGCCGAACAGCGCCTTGCGGTGCCCGCCCCCGGAGTTCGGGTCGCCGGGGCGGCGCAGGGTCGAGTACTTGGTCGCCAGCACCAGGCGTTCGCGCTCCTCGTGGGCGAACTCGCCGAGCAGGCGCTCGGAGCTGCCCTCGGTGTAGGTGTCGGCGGTGTCGAGGAGGTTGCCGCCGAGTCCGACGTAGCGGTCGAACAGCTTGCGGGCCTCGGCCCGTTCGGCGCCCCACCCCCATTCGGTGCCGAAGGTCGCGGTGCCCAGGGCCAGCGGTGAAACCCGCAGTCCCGAGCGGCCCAGCAGCCGGTAGTCGTCCAAGGCCAGTGCCATCAGGTCCTCCTGTGCTCGCGTTCCGTTGCCGGGACCGAGTCTGCGGCGGCGGCCGGCCCCGGATAAGGGAGGGAACTTCCTGGGAAGGCCGGTCCCACCCTGGCGGTTGCACCGGTCATGACGACACGAACCGTGGACACCACCGAGGAACTGGCCGCCTTCCTGCGCAGCAGGCGCGAACGCCTCGACCCGGACCGGCTGGGCCTGCCCGCGCACCGGCGGGCCCGGCGCACGCCCGGACTGCGCCGCGAGGAGGTCGCCGAGCTGGCCGGGGTCAGCACCGACTACGTGGTCCGGCTGGAGCAGGGCCGGGGGCTGCGGCCCTCCGCGGAGGTGCTGGCGGCGCTGGCCCGGGCCCTGCGGCTGGCGCCCGGCGAACGCGACTACCTCTTCGACCTGGCCGGACGCCGCCGCCCCGGCAGCACCGGCGGCGGGGCAGCCGCCGGCTCGGCGCCGTCGCTGGCCCGCCTGGTCGACGACCTCTCCCCGCTACCGGCCATGCTGATGGACCACCGCTACGACCTGCTGGCCTGGAACCCCGAAATGGCCCGGCTGCTACCGGACTTCGCCGCCGTGCCGCCGGGCCGGCGCAACGCCATGTGGCTCTGCCTGCTGCACCCGCCGATGCGCGGCTTCTACGCCGACCGCGAGTCCGTGCTGCGGGACGGTGTCGCCCACCTGCGCGCGGCCTGGGCCGCCCACCCGCAGGACCGGGCACTGGCCGGCCTGATCGCCGAATTCACCGCACAGGACGAGGACTTCGCCCGGCTCTGGGCCGAGCGCGAGGTCCGCGTGAACGGCCGCGGCCGCAAACTGCTGCGGCACCCGACCGTCGGGGCGATCACCGTCGACTTCGAGATCCTGCTCCCGCTGGAGAACCCGGAGCTGCGGCTGCTGGTCTACCGCGCCGCGGACCAGGAGAGCCGCGCGCTCCTGGACCGGCTGTGCGCGCGATGACTGGGCCCCGGCTCACGGTTGGTGACAGGCAGTGACCGAACACCACGGCCGGTTCACCGGCGACTTCACCGGCGTGCCGACCCGGGCAAGACCGAGGCCGTGCGCGCCGCCGTGGGCGGCCGACCCGTCGACTGGAACAACTCACTCGCCCGGGGCGGCAGTGCGTCGGCGCAGAGCAGCACCCCTGCCGAACCACAAGATCCGGACCCCCTTCCGCTTTTCCCCCGGCCCGGGCTACTCCTTGAGGGCGGGGCCCGTCGGGCCCGCCGCCCACTCACTCACCCAGGATCCGGGGGACACCCATGCTCGACGACGACTGGTACGTGGACGACCGCTGCACCAACTGCGACTCGGCGCGGCAGCTGGCACCCGGGCTGATCGAGGAGGTCGGCGGGCGTTCCGCGGTGGTGCGCCGACCGCGCGACGCCGCCGACCTCGCCCGGCTGAACGCCGCCGCGTTCGCCTGCCCCACCCGCTCGATCCGCCGCCGCTCCGGCCCGCCGGACGGCGCGGCGGACCCGTTCCCGCTGGCGCTCGACGCGAACGTGCTGCTCTGCGGCCACAACTCCCGGCACACCGCCGCCGCCAACTCCTACCTCCTGCGGCGGCCGGCCGGCACCCTGATGATGGTCGACACCCCGCGCTGGTCCGACCGACTCGCCGACCGCTACGAGGCGTTGGGACGGGTGACCGACGTCCTGCTGACCCACCGGGACCACGCCGCGCACGGGTGCCGGTACGCGGACCGGTTCGGCGCCCGCCTCTGGATCCACCAGGGCGACCTGGCCGCCGCCCCCGACGCCGACCGCGTGCTGCGCGGCACCGGACCCACCGAGATCGCCGACGGCGTGTTCGCCCACCCCCTCCCGGGCCACACCGAGGGCAGCGTCCTCTACCTGGCCGACCGGCGCTACTGCTTCAGCGGTGACAGCATCTACTGGTCCCGCACCGAGGGTGCGCTGGCCGTCGCGGAGCACGTCACCTGGTACTCCATCGAGGAGTTGGCCGCCTCGCTGGCCCGCACCGCCCCCGCGCTGCACTTCGAGTGGGTGCTGCCGGGCCACGGCGACCGCAGGCGGCTGCCGGCCGCGGAGATGGCCGAGCAGTTGCGCACGTTGACCGCCCGGGTGGGCCGACTCCGGCCGCAGCCGGTCGACTTCACGGCGCACCGCTGGTGAGCGGTACCGGAAGGCGCCGGAGCGGACTGGACCGGACTGGAGCGGAGCGGTGCGGCCGGTGGTGGGCCGGTGCGCCCGGTGGTAGACCGGAACAGGGGCCGCAGGACGGTGGCGGCAGGGCACCGGTGGGTGCCGACGTCGCCGGAGCAGTGAGGTCCGAATGCCGGTGCCGACCGGGAACGACGGTGCACCCGTCATCGAGGTGCAGGGGCTGCGGATGGCCTACGGCCCGTTCGAGGCGGTCCGCGGCATCGACCTGTCCGTGGACCGCGGTGAGGTGTTCGCCTTCCTCGGGCCGAACGGCGCCGGCAAGACGACCACCGTGGAGATCCTGGAGGGCTACCGGCACCGCAGCGGTGGCCGGGCCACCGTGCTCGGCCGCGACCCGCAGCACGCGGGGCCGGCCTGGCGGGCCCGGATCGGGGTGGTGCTGCAGGAGTCCGAGCCGGAGCGGAACCTGACGGTGACCGAGTGCCTCGCGCTCTACGCCGGCTACTACCCGGCCCCGCGCCCGATCGGCGAGGTGCTGGAGCTGGTCGGGCTGGCCGACCGGGCGGACGCGGTGGCGACCCGGCTCTCCGGAGGGCAGCGCCGGCGGCTGGACGTCGCGCTGGCCCTGGTCGGCGACCCCGAGCTGCTCTTCCTCGACGAGCCGACCACCGGGTTCGACCCCTCGGCGCGGCGGGCGGCCTGGGACATGGTGTCGGGGCTGCGGGCGCTGGGCGTCACGGTCTTCCTGACCACCCACTACATGGACGAGGCCGAGCAGCTCGCCGACCGGGTCGCGGTGATCGCCGAGGGTCGGATCGTGGCCGAGGGCACCCCGGGCACCCTGGCGGGGCGGGAGCACGCGGCCGCCGAGATCCGGTTCAGCCTGCCGGCCGGCTGCAGCACGGCGGAGCTGCCCGCCGAGGTGCGGGCGGCCCTGCCGGCGGCGGCGTCGCCGGGACCCGCACAGTCGGCGGGACCTGCGCACCCGGCGGGACCTGCGCACCCGGCAGGACCCCCGCACCCCGCCCACGCCGGGCCGGGCGAGCGGCGGATCGAGCTCACCGCGGCGGCGCCGCTGGCCGTGCTGGGTCCGCTGATCCGCTGGGCCGAGCAGCGCGGCGTCGACCTGCCTGACCTGGAGGTGCGCCGGCCCAGCCTCGAAGACGTCTACCTGGCGCTCACCGCGCCGGATTCGGCAGGTCGCTGATGTCCCGCTCCGTTCCCGCGGACCCTGCTGCGCGGTGGCGCTCCGGCGCCCCCGCCGTCGGCGACGACCGGTACCTGCCGGGCGTCGCGGCCCGGTTGGCCGTGCACCAGTTCCGCTTCGACCTGCTGGCCTTCCTGCGCAACCGGCAGTCGCGGTTCTTCACCCTGGTGCTGCCGGTCCTGTTCCTGGTGATCTTCTCCTCGGTCTTCGGGAACGGCAACACCGTGCAGGTACAGGGTGGCCGGATCAACACCTCGGTCTACTACGTGCCCGGCATCATCACGCTGGCCATCATCGCGGCCTCCTTCGTCAACCTGGTGATCTCGGTGACCGCGCAGCGCGAGAGCGGGACGCTGAAGCGCCGCCGGGCCACCCCGGTGCCGGCCAGCGCGCTGATCGCGGGCCGGGCGCTCACCTCGGTGGTGGTGGCGCTCGGGACCACGGCGGTGCTGCTGGTGATCGGCTGGGCGGCGTACCACGCGCACGTGCCGGGGCGGACGGCACCCGCGCTGGTGGTCGCGGTGATCCTCGGGGCGCTCAGCTTCTGCTGCCTGGGCTTCGCGCTCGCCTCGCTGATCCGCAACGAGGACGCCGCCCAGCCGATCACGCAGGCGATCGTGCTGCCGCTGTACTTCATCTCCGGCGTCTTCGTGCCGGTCTCGACGCTGCCGCACTGGCTGGTGGACGTGGCGAACATCTTCCCGGTCCGGCACCTGGCGGCGGCGCTGCTGGCCGCCTACAACCCGCACACCCGCGGTGCCGGCTTCGCGGGCGGTGACCTGCTGGTGGTCGCGCTCTGGGGGATCGGCGGGCTGGCGGTCGCGCTTCGGCGGTTCCGCTGGGTCCCGCTGGGGCGCTGAGGCCCGGTCTTGCCCACCCCCCGCCTCACCCCAGTTCCGCGAACCCCGTGCGCCAGGAGGGTCGGGTCGGGCGCCAGCCGCGGGCGGTGCGCGCCAGGGTGTTGTCGGCGCCGCGCTCCCAGGCGGCCCGGCCGGTGCTCCGGGCGGGGGCCGGGGCGCCGAGGGCGGCGGCCAGGGCGGGGAGCCACTCGTGCGCCGGCGCCGGCTCGTCGTCCACCACGTTGACCGCGCCGCTGGGCCAGGCCAGCGCGGCCAGGGCGGCCCGCGCCGCGTCCTCGACGTGCAGGAACGAGGTGACCGCAGCGCCCGCGGACAGCTCGCCGCGGTGCAGCCGGTCGGCCATCAGGCCGCCCTTGGCGTACCAGGTGCCCGGGCCGTAGAGCATGCCGTAGCGCAGCAGCACGTGTTCCGGGAGCTCGGCGGCGGCCTCCTCCAGGGCGAGCAGCGCGCCGACCGTGGTGGCCCGCGGTTCCTCGGTGGTGTCGTCCAGCGGGACGGTCTCGTCCGCGGGGGCGTCGCCGCCCCGGTAGGCCCAGGCGATGGACTGGGCGACGATCCGGGGCACCCCGGCGCCGTGGGCGGCGTCCACCAGGTTGCGGGTGCCCTCGCGGCGGATCCGGGCGTTGGCCGCCAGGTCGTACTCGGCGAGCGCGGTCAGCTGGTGCACGACCGCGTCGGGCGCGGCCGCGGCGACGGCCCGCTCGACGGCCGCCCGGTCGAGGACGTCCAGTCGGACCGCCCCCGCGCCCTGGGCGCGCAGCGTGGCGGCGCCCGCGGCGGTGCGGGTGACGGCCGTGACCTGGTGGCCGGCGGCCAGCAGCAGCGGCAGCAGCTGTCGGCCGACCGCGCCGGTGGCGCCGGCAAGGAGGACGTGCATGGGGGTGCGCTCGCTTTCGTCGGATCCGTTCGCCGTCCGTCGTTCGTCGGCTCGTGCTGACGATAGGTCAGTCGCCCGCTCGGCCGACCGTCCGTTCACCGACCGGACCGACCGGACCAGCCGGACCGGCCCGGCATCGCACCGGCGCGACCGGCTCGATAACTGACTGAACGTCAATTAACTTACTGACACCGAGTGTTGGCGTTCATCGAGCAGAGCCGCCCGCCCGCGTGGGGGTGCGGGCGGGCGGCGGTCCTCAGGGGTGGGGGAAGCGGGTGGTGGCGGGGGCGTCGGCCGGCACCGCGGAGATGCGCGGGCATGGCAAACAACGCGTGAAGATTCAACTATTCAAGCACCACTATTCCGTGTCCGCATGTCCCTGTCCAGTACTTGGCAGATTAATCACTGGCGGCTGTACCTACTGGTATGTACAGTTGCTGTCGACGACATCGGAGAGCGGGGGAACAGCTGATGCAGGCGATGCAGTACGAGATCACGTTGCCGGCCGACTACGACATGGGCATCATCCGCCACCGGGTCGAGACCAGGGGTCACCTGCTCGACGACTTCCCCGCCCTGGGGTTGAAGGCCTACCTGATCCGCGAGCGCGGGGTGGCCGGCTCGCCGGTCAACCAGTATGCGCCGTTCTACCTCTGGCGGACTGCCGAAGGTGCGAACCGTTTCCTCTGGGGGCCGGGATTCCGCGGCCTCGCCGCGGACTTCGGGCGGCCCCGGGTGCGCTCCTGGCTGGGGCTCGCGGTGCAGGACGGGCCGGCCGCGGCGGTGACGGGAGGGCCGGCGCCGAGCTGGGCGACCCGGGTGCTGACCCCCGTCGGCCCCGACGGTGACACCGCCGAGGCGATCGAGCGGGCGGTGGCCGAGCTGACCGCGTCGGCCGAGGCCCGCCCTGAGCTGCACACCACCGCCCTGGCCGTCGACACGGCCCGCTGGGAGCTGGTCACCTTCACCCTCTGGACCGCCGATCCGGGGCCGGACCACGGCGACCGCTACCGGGTGCTCCACCTCAGCCGCCCCGAACTGGCCGAGCTACCGCGCGGTCGGCACTGGTGACATCCCGTCAGCAAGCCTGTCAGTAAGCCTGTCAGTAAGCCTGTCAGCAGGCCCGCCAGTAAGCCCGTCAGCAGTCTGCCGGCAAGCCCGCCGGCACGCGTCACCCGGTACCGCTCGCCACCCCTGACCACGGAGCCCCCATGCCCAGCACCCCCGTCACCCTCCCCGCCCACACCCCGGCGGTCCGCACCGTGCTCGGCGACCTCGCCCCGGCCGAGCTGGGGGTCACCGACGCGCACGACCACCTCTTCCTCCGCAGCGCCAAGCTCCCCGGCCAGGAACTGGACGACCCGGCCGCCGCCGCAGCCGAACTCGCCGCCTTCCGGGCGGCGGGCGGGCAGGCGGTGGTCCAGTGGACCCCGTACGGCATGGGCCGCCGGGCCGCCGACCTGGTCGAGCTCGCCAGGGCCGGCGGCGTGCACCTGGTGAGCGCCACCGGGCTGCACCAGGCCGGCCACTACGCCCGGCTCCCCGACCTCGACCCGGACGCGCTCGCCGCGCTCTTCATCCGCGAGCTGACCGAGGGCATCACCGCTGCGCCGGGCGGGGAGACCGCCGACGGCAGCGCCGCCGCACCCCGGGCCGGCCTGGTCAAGGTGGCCGGCGGCTACCACGGCCTGGACGAGCACGCCCGTCGCACCATGACGGCCGCCGCCGCGGCGCACCACGCCACCGGCGCGCCGATCGCCGTGCACCACGAGCACGGCACCGCGGCGCCCGAGGTGGTCGAGTTGCTCTGCGGGCGGCTGGCGGTGCCGCCGAGCAGTCTGATCCTCGGTCACCTCAACCGCTTCCCCGATCCGCTGGTGCACCGGGACCTCGCCGCCACCGGCGCCTACCTGGCCTTCGACGGGCCCTCCCGCGCCCACCACGCGACCGACTGGCGGCTGCTGGACGGCCTGGCGGACCTGGTCGAGGCCGGCGCCGGCGAACGGCTGCTGCTCGGCGGGGACACCGTGGTCAGGTCGGCCCGGGCGGCGGACGGCGAGGGGCCGGGCATGCCGTTCCTGCTCACCGGGCTGCGACCGCGGCTGCGCCGGGCGCTGGGGGAGGAGCAGACCGACCTGATCTTCCGGCAGAACCCGGCCCGCGCCTTCGCCGCCGCCTGGCGCGGCTAGCCGGGGGAGCGAGGGGAAGCGGAGGTCGGCAGGTCCGCCCGGGCAGGTTGCCTGATGCGAACTCGGCATCAGGCAACCAGATCTGACGATCTGTCATCGATGGCGCATCACATGTGCGTGCCGCCGTCGATCCGGATCTCGGTGCCGGTGATGAACGCGCCGTCCTGGCTGGCCAGCATCGCGATCACACCGGCCACCGTCTCCGGGCCGGCGAAGCCGGCGCCCAGGGCGGGGGAGAGCTTGGCCAGCAGGCTGAAGTCGGTGTCGGCCGGCAGGCCCGGGTTGTTGGTCATGCCGCTGTCGATGCTGCCCGGCGCCACGCAGACCGCGCGCAGGCCCTGCTTGCTGTACTCCTGGGCGATCGCGTGGGTGAAGGACTGGATGCCGCCCTTGGTCGCGGCGTAGGCGGCCATGTAGGGGTGGGCGAAACTCGCCGAGGTGGAGCTGAAGTTGACCACCACGCCGGAGCCTGCGGCGAGCAGCGCGGGCAGCGACTCGCGGGTCATCAGGAAGGTGCCGGTCAGGTTCACCTTCAGCAGGGTGTTCCAGAACTCCAGGCTGGTCTCGTGGGTGTGCGAGGAGCGCAGGATGCCGGCGGCGTTGACCAGCACGTCCAGCCCGCCCAGGGTCTCGACCGCGGCGGCCACCCCGGCGCGGACCGACTGCTCGTCGGAGATGTCCAGCACCGCGGTGGTCAGGCGGTCCGCGGTGCCCTCGGCGGCGGCCTGCTCGGCGGTGCCGCGCAGCCCGGCCTCGTTCACGTCCACGGCGACGACCAGCCCGCCCTCGGCGAGCAGGCGGTGCACGGTGGCGCGGCCGATGCCGGAGCCGGCGCCGGTGATCAGGACTCGACGGCCGGAAAAGCGCTGCATGGTGGTGCTCCGTTCTGAGGGTGCGGCCGCCGTTGCGGGCGCGCCATCCACCGTACGCCCAGATGGCACGTTGTGCCACTATGGCGTGATGTGCCAGATAGGCAGCAGCGGCGTAGGTTGGGGGCATGACCGATCGCGCCGCTCCGCTCGCCGACCGCTCCGCCGGGGCCGCCCGCCCGGCCGCCGCCCGGGCCGCCCGCCCCTCGCTCACCGACCGGCGGCGGGCCGAGACCCAGCTGGAGATCGCCATCACGGCCGCCGCCCTCTTCGCCGAGCGCGGCGCGGAGGCGACCAGCGCGGACGAGATCGCCCGCGCCGCCGGCGTCGCGCTGCGCACCTTCTACCGCTACTTCCGCACCAAGGAGGAGGCGGTCACCCCGTTGCTGGCGGCCGGTGGCCGGCGCTGGCTGGAGCTGATCGCCGCGGGCCCGGCCGGGCTGCCGGTGCCCGAGGTGCTGGAGCGGGCGGCGCTGGAGGCGCTCACGCCCGTGGACGAGCGGGGGGCGGCGGCGCTGGGCTGGACCCGGGCGCTGCTCACCGACCCGGGGCTGCGCCGGGTCTGGCAGGGGGTGCACCAGGACTCGGAGGAGGCGCTGGTGCCGATCCTGGCCGAGCGCTGCGGGGCCGGGGCCGACCCGCTGGAGGTGCGGCTCGCGGCGGCGGCCGCCACGGCGGCGATCCGGGTCGCCCTGGAGCGCTGGGCGGCGGCCGAGCCGGCGCCGACCTCGGGTCCGGACGCCCCGGGGCCGCTGGCCGCCCGCTGCCTGCGCGAACTCACCGCGGGGCTCCGCCTGTGGCCCGAGCAGGAGTGAACTGCCAGGCGGCAGAGACGAACTGACGGTCCGTCGGAGGAGTCTCCGACGGGCCGTCCAGGGGTTTCGGCTCAGCTCACCGGCTCAGCTCACCAGCGCAGACCAGCGACTCGGACCAGCGACTCAGACCACCGGCTCCAGCGTCCCGGTGTGCAGCTCGCCGACCCGGCCGCCCTCGCCCTCGTAGGTCCAGAAGACCCGCACGGTCAGCGTGCCCAGGTCCATCACGTGACTGACCGTGAGCCCGCTGCGCTCGGTCCAGCTGACGAAGTACACCTGCGGAGCGACCTCGACGACGTGCAGCGCCACGTCGTCCCACTGGCCCGCCGACTCGCCGAGGCCCTCCCAGCGCAGCCGCTTGCCGTCGGCCGAGTAGGCGTTGCGGAAGGCGGCGCCGTTGTCGACCTGGAAGAGGTACGTCCGGCCGGCGAAGCCGGGCAGGGCTGCGGTCTCGGTCATGCTGGCGGACGTCCTCGTCTCTCGGGGTCACTCGGTGGGTGGTGCCGCGGCTCCGGCAGGTGCGGCGCCGGAGGTGGTGCGCCCCCAAAACTATCGGACCGGTCCCTGGTTATCGGAACGGCGGGGCGGAGGGAGAATGGTTCCGCGACACGCTCCTGCCGCCACCCGCCGGTCCTCCGGGTCGGTCGGCGGCCCCGCCGACGGGCGCGGCAGCGCGGCGGGTCGGGAGGTCGACCATGCGCAAGGTCATCGACTGCCGGGACTTCCCGAGCGAGACCGACTGCACGCTGGCCATCACCGGCCAGGAGGACGAGGTCGTCAAGGCCGCCGCCGAACACGCGGTGTCGGTCCACGGGCACACCGACTCCAAGGAACTGCGCGACCAGATCCGGGCCTCGCTCAAGGACGAGCTGGTGCTCCAGCACACCTGAACACCCGGTTCGCCCGCCCGCACCGCGGGCCGCCGCCCCGGACCGTACGGAGAATCCCGTATGGCCCGGGGCGGCGCGGGTCTGCTGGAGTGGTGCTGCCGAGTGGTGGTGGGGGCGCCGGGCGGCGCCACGCACCACGGGCACCCGAGGAGGTGGACCCGATGGCCGTCGACGAGGACCGGATGATGGAGTTCCTGGGCCGGGTGGTGACCGACGCCGGAGCCGCCATGGCCGGGCTGAGCACCTCGCTCGGCGACCGCCTGGGCCTGTACACCGCGATGGCGGGCGCCGGCCCGCTGACCAGCACCCAGCTCGCCGAGCGCACCGGCCTGCACGAGCGCTACCTGCGCGAGTGGCTGGCCGCCCAGGTCGCCGGCGAGTACGTGCAGTACGACGCGGACACCGAGACCTACCTGCTGCCCGACGAGCACGCCGCGGTGCTGGCCGACCCGACCGCGCCCACCTACCTGGCCGGCTTCTTCACCCTGATGCAGGCCGCCTACGGCACCGAGGACCTGCTGATGGAGGCGTTCCGCACCGGCCGGGGGGTCGGCTGGGAGGAGCACAGCGACGCGTTGTTCGCCGGCACCGCCAAGTTCTTCCGGCCCGGCTACGCGGGCGCCCTGGTCCCGCAGTGGATCCCGGCGATGAACGGCACCGAGCGCAAGCTGCAGAGCGGCGCCGAGGTCGCCGACGTGGGCTGCGGCTACGGCTGGTCGACCATGCTGATGGCCAAGGCCTACCCGAACTCCCGGTTCCACGGCTTCGACTTCCACCGGCCCTCGATCGAGCGGGCCCGGGAGCTGGCCGCCGAGCAGGGCCTGGCCGACCGGGTCGACTTCGACGTCGCCACCGCCCAGGACTTCCCGGGCGGCGGCTACGACCTGATCACCTTCTTCGACTGCCTGCACGACATGGGCGACCCCGGCACCGCGCTGCACCACGCGGAGGAGGCGCTGGCCCAGGACGGCACCTGCATGATCGTCGAGCCGAACGCCTCCGGCGAGCTGCTGGAGAACGTCAACCCGATCGGTCGGGCGTTGGTGTCCACCTCCGTCGCGGTCTGCCTGCCCTCCGCGCTGGCCCAGCACGGACCGGAGGCGCTGGGCAACCACGCGGGTGAGGCGGCCATGCGCTCGCTGGCCGACAAGGCCGGGCTGCACCACTGGAAGCTGGCGGCCGAGAGTCCGATCAACCGGGTCTACGCCGCCTCCCGCTGAGACCCCGGCTCCCGCTGAGACCCCGGCTCCCGCTGAGACCGCTGCCGCCCCGCGGCCTCCCCTCCCACCTCCTGCTACCTCCCTCCTCGACCGCCTCTGGGCCCGGCGGTCGCCGCCCGGCCGGGTTTGTCGGGGCCCGGCTTGACCCGGCCTCCCCGACGGGAGCACGCTCGTTGCGTGACTCCGTCCGGGGAGGCCGGGCTGCGGCGGATCTGCGCCGTGATCGACCTGCTGCTCGACGCCGTCGACGAGGAGACCCTCCTGCCGGCGCTCTTCCCGTTGCTGCTCCGCGCGGTGCCCGGCGACAGCCTCACCTGGTCCATCCGCACCCCCGGCGGCCGCCACCCGCTGACCCTGCCCGCCGCTCTCTTCACCCCCGGGGCGCTGGCCGACTTCTTCCGCGAGGCCCCGGCCGACCCGCTCTTCGCGCACACCAACGGCGGCAGCGGCGTCCCGGTGCGCCGCAGCGACCTGCAGTCCCGCACCGAGTACCACCGGCTGGGCACCTATGGTGAGGTGCTCGGCCCGACCGGCATCGAGTACCAGCTGGCGATGGCCTTCCCGGCCGGCTGGACCACGGGCGGGCGGCGCACCGTGGCGATGATCGTCAACCGGACCGGCAGCGACTTCCCCGACCGGGACCTGGACTCCGCCACCCTGCTGCGCACCCGGCTGGGCCACGCCTTCGGCCGGCTCGCCCCACCGCTGCCACCGCCCGCCACCGACCTCGCCCCGCTCACCGCGCGCGAGTCCGCCGTGCTCGACCTGCTCGCCCGCGGCCTGACGGACCGGCAGATCGGCCACCGCCTCGCGGTCTCCGCCCGGACCGTGGACAAGCACCTGGAACACGCCTACGCCAAGCTCCGGGTCCACAGCCGGGTCGCCGCCGCCGCTGCCTGGCGCGACGCGGGCGGCCGGTGACCGGCACCGCCCGACCGGTGGCGCCTTGACCTCGGTGAGACGATGGAGGTGAGGGAGGGGGAGCTGGAGGAGACGAACCCCAGCGACGGCGGCCGCTCGACCCACCCGGAGGAGACGAACCCCGGGGCCCGCAGGCGGTCCGCGTCAGATCCGGCAGCCGGGCACCGGCGCCGCGGAGCCCAGGGGGTACCGGCGATCAGGCGGCTCCACGGTGAACCAGGGATCGCGTCCACCGGTTTTGCACACCGTGGACGGCACGCCCCCCGGGGCGGGACGTGTCCAACCGACAGCGGGCACCGCCCGGCACAGCGGACCCCGCGCGGCCGCCCCGCGAACGGCGCCGATCAGCTGCCGACCGTGCCACCCGACGTTCCGGCCCACTGATCCCCGACCTCGCGGAGGACGGCCCACCAACCCCGAATCTGCCCTAGGCACCCACTGGCCCACGGTTCCGGAACCGCGGGCCAGTGCGCTGCCCGAAACAGTCCCGAAACAGCTGTCCCCGACAGCTGCCCGGAGGGCTGCCCCGGCGGCCGGCCGGTACCCAGGGCCCGGACGCGGCACTGCCCGGCAGCCGTCTTCGCGGGCGCCGGGCAGCGGTGTGGGGGCCGGACTCAGCAGGTGGTGTCGATCAGGTAGAACGACGCGTAGTGGTCCGAGGTGTAGTAGTCCGAGCCGTCCTGGCCGGTGATGATCCGGCGGGTGCCGCGGGTCGGGGCGCCCGGGGTGACGACCGTGTACTCCTGGTAGTAGCCGTACGGCTCGCTGGGGAGCACGCCCTCGCGGTTCTGGAAGGTCTCGCCGTCCTCGGAGTACGGGAACGGGCCGCCCTGGGCGATCAGGTTGAGGGTGTCGTCCGCCTGGCTGGGGAGGGCGGACTGGCAGATGTTGCCGCTGACGTCCGCGTGGGCGGAGCCGGCGAATACGGCGGTGGGGGCCAGGGTGAGCAGGCCGACGGTGACAACGGAGGCGGTACGCGACTTCAACGCGCGTAGAAACGTCTGCATGAGCAGCAGTGTGGGGGACCTGACAGATGGCTGGGAAGGCGCTGGGAGCAGGTCAGGGAGAGTCTTCATGTCCACGTAACTGGGGCGGGGTTCAGGAGATGGACGTGCGTTGCTTCCCTTCCGTTTCGGGGCGGATGTGAAGAGATGTGACTGGAGCGACATTGATGATGATCACACCATCTGCCTAACCTTCAGGCTGCTCGCCTCCCCAGCGGCGGGCCCAGCCGTCGGGGCGCCGAGTCCTGCCTGCCCGGGGGCCGGACACAGAGCACCGCACCAGGCAGGAGCGGGGGACCCAGGCAGTACTGCCGAGCTCCCGCTCGCCCGTGCCCGTTGACGGTCACGGTGGGTGGGGGTGCGGCTCGGGGTGAAGTCGGGAACGCGCCGTCGGCGCCGTCCGACCGGGCCACCTTGCGGTCCGAACCCGACAGCTCACCTCGCAGGCGTCGCAAGAGGAACCTCCGTGATCCCTTCCGCCACCCCTGCCCGCCTCGGCGTCCTCGCCGGCGCCCTCGGCCTGCTCGCCGTTCCGATGGTCGGCCAGGCCCAGGCCTGGAGCTGGCCCTTCGGCACGCCCACCGTGACCCAGGACCGGCTCACCCCGACCACCGCCACCGCCGGTGCCTCCACCACCGCCTCGCTGGCGCTGCACGCCAGTTCCTGCTTCACCGTGAAGACGGTGGGCGTGGGCGTGCGCGACGCCGCCGGGAACAACCTGGACTTCCCCGGCAACCTCAGCAACCCCCAGCTCTGCCCGGGCGGCGTGACCCTGAACACCGGGGCGCGCAGCTTCGCGAGCGGCACGTACACCGTGTTCGGCTTCTACCAGGACCAGGCGGGCGCCTGGCACGACCTGCCGAGCCAGACCCTCACCGTCGGCAACGCCCCGGCGCCCGCTCCCGCCCCCGCGCCGACCCCTGCCCCCGCACCGGCGCCCACCCCCACCCCCACTCCGGCGCCGACCCCCACCCCCACGCCGGCCCCCGCCCCGGCCCCCGCGGGCTCCCCCGTCCCCGGCCAGTCGCTCATCTGGTCCGACGAGTTCAACGGCCCGCTGGACAGCGGCAAGTGGAACGACACCTCCAGCAGCTCGTACCAGTACGGCACCCACAACCCGAACGACAACAAGCTCGACTGGATCGACCCCGCCGACGTCTCGGTGGCGAACGGCGTGGCCACCTTCACCGCCCAGCCGTCCTCGAACACCCTGGAGAACGGCAAGCAGGCCTGGACCACCGGGCTGCTCACCACCGAGGGCAGCGGCCAGGGCTTCCAGGTGAAGACCGGCGACTACGCCGAGGCCCGGGTGCAGCTGCCGTCCGCGCCCGGCGCCTGGCCGGCGCTGTGGACCTGGCAGAGCAACGGTTCGCCGGCCGGCAACAACGAGATCGACTCCTTCGAGTACCACCCGGACAACCCGAACCTGCTGGAGCTGACCAACCACGTCAACTTCGCGCAGAAGTACTGGACCGACGCGGGCAACGTCCAGGCGGGCCAGTGGGTGACCATCGGCACCTACTACGGCGCCAACTCCGTCGACTACTACGTCAACGGCGTGAAGGTGTTCTCCGACAACACCGGCGTGGGCGCGAACTTCTCCGCCTACCTGATCCTCAACCTGTCGATCAGCGCCGGCCAGTACCACCCGGCGCCGAGCGGCTCGGCCCCGATCAGCTTCGCCGCGGACTACGTGCGCGTCTACCACTGACGCCGCGGAAGCACAGTGGCCCGGATCCACCAGGATCCGGGCCACTGCCGTCTTCTGACGGCTGCTCAGGGAGCCAGAACCGCACCCAGCCGCTCCGCGATCTGGCGCATCACCAGCACCAGGCCCGAGGCGCCGCTGCGCTCCTCCAGGGCCCGGATCCGCGCCTCGGGGCCGGAGACCGAGAGCGCGGTGGGCGTCGGTGCGCCCGGCACCGCGACCGCGATGCAGCGCACCCCGATCTCCTGCTCCTGGTCGTCCACCACGTACCCGTTCTCCCGGGCCACGGCCAGCTGGGCGAACAGCTCGTCGACGTCGGTGACGGTGAACTCGGTGTGCGCGGGCAGCGGTTGGGTGCCCAGCACGGCGCGGGCCTCGTCGCTCGGCAGCTGGGCGAGCAGCGCCTTGCCGACCCCGGTGCAGTGCGGCTGGACCCGGCGGCCGACCTCGGTGAACATCCGCATCGAGCGGCGCGACTGCACCTGGCCGACGTAGACCACCTCGCCGCCCTCCAGCACCGCGAGGTTGGCGGTCTCGCCGGTGGCCTCCATCAGCTCCGCCAGGTAGGGCCGGGCCCAGCTGCCCAGCAGGCGCCCGGCGGTCTCACCGAGCCGGATCAGCCGCGGGCCCAGGGTGTAGCGGCGCGCGGTGTCCTGGCGGACATACCCCTGCTGTGCGAGGGTACGAACCAGTCGGTGGATGGTCGGCATCGGCAGGCCGGAGGTGGTGGACAGCTCACTGAGGGTGGCCACGCCGCCCGCGTCGGCGAGTGCTTCGAGGAGTTGGAAGGCGCGCTCGACCGACTGCACGCTGCCTGCGGAGGCTCGCTCGGTTCCGGTCGAAGCTGCGGCGGGGGTGCTGGCCACCGGCATTCCCTTTGCTGTCGGGGGAGGAGTAGAGTCCCAGCGATCTACCTCAACAAACCGTTGAAATTCTGTATCGCGGAAACTAGGGTCCACCTTACAGAATCGAACTCGCCAGTAGGTGGGTCAGATCAACCGAGGGAAGCCTCCACCGGGGCTCCCTACACCAGCGCTACGCCAAGGAGTGTCCTGCCCATGGCTACCGACCAGGGACCGTCCGCCAGCCTTCCGTCGGGGGATGCCCCGGCCACCGCTCCCGCTCCGGTCGTCACTGTCGCCGGCCCGCGTGTCCCCCGGGCGGAGGAGGTGCTCACGCCCGAGGCGGTCGCCTTCGTGGTCGGCCTCCACCGGGCCTTCGAAGGCCGGCGCCAGGAACTCCTCGCCCGCCGTCACAGCCGCCGGACCGAGATCGCCCAGGCCGGCACCCTCGACTTCCTCCCCGAGACCGCCGCCATCCGGGCCGGCGACTGGACGGTGGCCCCGGCGCCGCGGGCCCTGCAGGACCGCCGCGTCGAGATCACCGGGCCGACCGACCGCAAGATGGTGATCAACGCCCTCAACTCCGGTGCCAAGATCTGGCTGGCCGACTTCGAGGACGCCACCTCGCCGACCTGGCACGCGGTGGTCTCCGGCCAGGTCAACCTGATCGACGCCTACGAGGGCCGGATCGACTTCACCACCCCCGAGGGCAAGGAGTACAAGCTCAAGCCCGCCGCGGAGCTCGCCACCGTGGTGGTGCGCCCGCGTGGCTGGCACCTGGACGAGAACCACCTGATGGTGGACGGCGTACCGGTGGCCGGCGCATTCTTCGACTTCGGCCTGTACTTCTTCCACAACGCCGCGCGGCTGCTGGCCAAGGGCGAGGCGGACCCGAACTCCGGACCCTACTTCTACCTGCCGAAGACCGAGAGCCACCTGGAGGCGCGGCTCTGGAACGACGTCTTCACGCACGCCCAGCGCACGCTCGGCATCGAGCACGGCACCATCCGGGCCACCGTGCTGATCGAGACCGTCATGGCCGCCTTCGAGATGGACGAGATCCTCTACGAGCTGCGCGACCACGCGGCCGGCCTGAACGCGGGGCGATGGGACTACCTGTTCTCGATCGTCAAGAACTTCCGTGACGCCGGCGAGAAGTACATCCTGCCGGACCGCAACAGCGTGGGCATGACCTCGCCGTTCATGGCCGCGTACGCCCGCCTGCTGGTGCAGACCTGCCACAAGCGCGGCGCCCACGCGATCGGCGGCATGGCCGCCTTCATCCCCAGCCGCAAGGACGCCGAGGTCAACGCCGCCGCGCTGGCCAAGGTCAAGGCGGACAAGGAGCGCGAGGCCGGCCTGGGCTTCGACGGCTCCTGGGTCGCCCACCCCGACCTGGTCCCGGTCGCCCGCGCCTGCTTCGACGCGGTGCTCGGCGAGGCGCCCAACCAGAAGGACAACCCGGGCCCGGCCGAGCCGGTCGCCGCCGCCGAGCTGCTGGACATCGCCGGGGCCGGCGGTTCCTGCACCGAGGCGGGCCTGCAGAACGCG
The DNA here is from genome assembly GCF_050325825.1 of Kitasatospora sp. LaBMicrA B282. NCBI lineage: Bacteria > Bacillati > Actinomycetota > Actinomycetes > Kitasatosporales > Streptomycetaceae > Kitasatospora > Kitasatospora sp. LaBMicrA B282. The sequence continues at coordinate 24,005 of NZ_JBNQTI010000042.1, read as the reverse complement.
GTCGCCGTCGGCCTGCGCTACTGCGAGGCCTGGCTGCGCGGGCTGGGCGCGGTCGGCATCTTCAACATGATGGAGGACGCCGCCACCGCCGAGATCTCCCGCTCGCAGATCTGGCAGTGGATCCACAACGGCGTGGTGCTCGCCGACACCGGTGAGAAGGCCACCGCCGAGCTGACCCGCAAGCTGATCGCCGAGGAGATGGTGGCGATCGAGGCCGAGGTCGGTGACGCGGCGTTCGCGGCCGGCCGGTGGGCCGAGGCACGCGACCTCTTCGAGCAGGTCGCGCTCGCCGAGGACTTCGTCGACTTCCTGACGCTGCCAGGCTACGCGCGGCTCGGCTGAGCGCTTACTGCCGTTTCGTACGGTCCGCCGGGACGAACACTCCCTGGTGGACCGTGCGCTGTCCGCCCGGGCGGCCCCATGCTGCCCGGGCGTTCCTCCGCCCGGGCCGCTCCCGGCTGCCCGGGCCGCTCTGAAAGGTGCCACCCATGGTCCGGATGTTCCTCAACGGTCAGGCGATGCGGGGCGGCGAGTTCCACCCGCTGCTCGGTGACTCGCCCTTCCTCGGTGAGGTGTCCACCGCACCCGGCCACCGCTTCTTCTCGATCCGCGACGTCTGCCCCGGCCTGCTGCCCGACCCGTCGGTCGACACCGCGATAGCCGGCGAACTCTACGAGGTGAGCCTGGAGCTGCTGCGCGACGTGGTGCTGCCGGGCGAGCCGCCGGAGCTGGAGTTCGGCGTGATCAAGCTGGCCGACGGCAGCCCGGCGTTCTCGATGGTGCTGCGCCAGGGCGAGTTGGCGCGCGACGTGCACAAGGAGATCACCGAGCTCGGCGGTTGGCGCGCCTACCTGGCCACGCTGGGCCGCACCTTCTGATCGGCCGGGCGCGCCGCCGCCTGGTCGGTGGGTGCGGCCGCGCCCCGCTCCCGGATCAGCAGCACCGCGACCAGCAGCCCGAGCCCGGTGATCGCCGCGCCGCCGCTGAAGGCCAGGTCCAGCCCGTGCACCTGACGGTGGGTCGGGCTGCCGCCGCCGTGCCGCAGCCCGGAGCCGTAGAGCGCGACCAGGACCGCGTTGCCCACCGTGCCGCCGGTCCACTGCAGGGTCTGCAGCAGCCCGGCCGCCGCACCCGAGCGGGCCGGGCTGACCCCGCTGAGCACCTGCACGCTCAGCGGCAGGAAGGAGAGCCCGGCGCCGAACCCGAGCAGCAGCAGCGGTCCGAGCAGCGTGCCGAGGTAGCCGCCGTGCTCCGGCAGCACGCCCAGCCACACCCCGCCGAGCAGCAGGAGCAGGGCGCCGGCGATCAGCGGCGGCCGGGTCCCGGTGCGGCCCAGCCGGCCGGGCAGCAGCCGGACGGTGGCGAACATCGCCAGCGTCATCGGCAGGAAGGCCACCCCGGTGCGCAGCGCGCTGTAGTGCAGCACCTGCTGGAAGACCAGGGTGAGGAAGAAGAAGGCCGGGAACATGCCGGCCGGCATGAGCAGCAGGTTGAGGTAGGCGCCGACCCGGCCGCGGTCGCGCAGCAGCTCGATCGGCAGCAGCGGGTCGGCGGCCCGCAGTTCGACCAGGACGAAGGCGGCCAGCAGCGCCGCCGCGGCCGCGAAGGCGGCCAGCGCCCAGCGGTCGCCGAAGCCCTGCTGGGCGGCCTGCACGAAGCCGTAGACCAGCGCGGTGCTGCCCAGCGTCCCGGTGACCGCGCCCGGGACGTCGAACGAGCCCTGGTGGCGCGGCGGTTCGGTGAGCAGCCGGGGTGCGGCGGCGGCCACCGCGAAGCCGATCGGCACGTTGATCAGCAGGGACCAGCGCCAGGAGAGCCAGCTGGTCAGCAGCCCGCCGAGAACCAGCCCGATCGAGGCGCCGGCGCTGGCGGCGGCGGAGTAGAGGCCGATCGCCCGGTTGCGGGCCCGGCCTTCGGGGAAGTTGGTGGCGATCAGCGCCAGCACGTTCGGGGTGCTCAGGGCGGCGCCCACGCCCTGCAGGGCCCGGGCGGCCAGCAGGCAGCCGCTGGTCGGGGCCAGGCCGCCGAGCAGCGAGGCCAGGGTGAAGAGCAGCACGCCGGTGCCGAAGGTGCGCCGGCGCCCGAGCCGGTCGCCGATCCGGCTGCCGAGCAGGAGTAAGCCGCCGAACGCCAGTGAGTAGGCGTTCGGGACCCAGGAGAGCCCGGTGGGCGAGAGGTGCAACCGGCGTTGCAGGCTGGGCAGCGCGACGTTCACCACGGTGGCGTCCACGGCCACCATCAGGTAGGCGCCGACCAGGACGGCCAGCAGCGGCCCTGAGCCGCGCTCGGTGCCGGGTGGGGTGTTGGATGCCGTTGACAGGACTGTCATCTGGGGCTCCCTGGCGAGATAATCGGAGAGTTCCTCCGCCTGACTGTCCATAAGATACGGAGAGCCTCTCCGCTTTACAAGAGGAGTTCCCATGCCCGCAGGTCGTCCGATGCGCGCCGACGCCCGCCGGAACTACGAGCGGCTGCTGGAGGCGGCCGCGGCGGCCTTCGCCGAGCGCGGCGCCAGCGCCTCGATGGACGAGATCGCCAAGCGGGCCGGGGTCGGCGCGGGCACCCTCTACCGGCACTTCCCGGTCCGCGAGGAGCTGGTGGCCGCGGTCTACCGGGCCGGGCTGGAGGAGGCCTGCGCGCAGGCGGAGCAGCTGCTCGCGGAGCGCGCCCCCGGCACGGCGCTCTACGCCTGGCTGCCGCTGCTGGCCGAGCACTGGGGGGCCTGCACCGAGCTCAAGACGCTGCTCTCGGCCGCCTACGCGCGCGACGGGGAGCTGATGTCGGAGCTGCGCGAGCGGATCGTCGGCACGGCCGGCGCGGTGCTGGCTGACGCCAAGGCGGCCGGCACCGCGCGGGCCGACCTGGAGACCATCGAGGTGCTCCGGCTGGTGCACGCGGCGGTGCTGGCCTCGGGGGACTGGGGTGGCGAGAGCGTCCTGGTGCCGCTGGCCCGGATGGTCGAGCTGGTCGCCGACGGGCTGCGCCCGCGGGGCTGAGCCGGCGGGGCTGAGCCGGCGGGGTTGACGCAGACCCCCGGGGGTGCGGCCGGCGGCCGGCTCGCGGCCTCGGGCAGCGGTGGAGGCGCCGGGTGGGCAGGTCCCGCCCGGCGCCCTTTCGCACCTATGGGTGCGTATACGAATGGTGGGTTCGCTCCGAAGAGTCGGCAGGTCGCGGGCCCACTCCTGGTGGGATCGCCAATGGCCGGACCTTCAACGAGTTGTTGAAGATGGGCGGGCGAAACCCTTGACGCTCTGTCGGGCTGCGCCCTACCTTTATTTCGCATCCTAAAAGCAATATTCCGTATCGTGGAATACGAGCCGACGCAGGAGTAACCCGATGCCTCGAATGACAGCCGCCCACGCGGCAGTTGAGATCCTCAAGCGCGAAGGCGTCGAGGTCGCGTTCGGCGTGCCGGGCGCCGCGATCAACCCCTTCTACAAGGCGCTCAAGGAGGGCGGCGGCATCCGGCACACGCTGGCCCGCCACGTCGAGGGCGCCTCGCACATGGCCGAGGGCTACACCCGCACCAAGGCCGGCAACATCGGTGTCTGCATCGGCACCTCGGGTCCGGCCGGCACCGACATGATCACCGGCCTCTACTCGGCGATCGCCGACTCGATCCCGATCCTGTGCATCACCGGCCAGGCCCCGGTCGCCAAGCTGCACACCGAGGACTTCCAGGCCGTCGACATCGCCTCGATCGCCAAGCCCGTCACCAAGGCCGCCACCACCGTGCTGGAGGCCGCCCAGGTCCCCGGCGTCTTCCAGCAGGCCTTCCACCTGATGCGCTCCGGCCGTCCCGGCCCGGTCCTGATCGACCTGCCGATCGACGTCCAGCTGACCGAGATCGAGTTCGACCCGGAGACCTACGAGCCGCTGCCGGTCTACAAGCCGGCCGCCACCCGGGCCCAGGCCGAGAAGGCGATCAACTTCCTGCTGGAGGCGGAGCGCCCGCTGATCGTCGCCGGTGGCGGCATCATCAACGCCGACGCCGCCGAGCTGCTGGTCGAGTTCGCCGAGCTGACCGGCACCCCGGTCATCCCGACCCTGATGGGCTGGGGCGTGCTGCCGGACGACCACGAGCTGAACGCCGGCATGGTCGGCGTCCAGACCTCGCACCGCTACGGCAACGAGAACCTCCTGGCCTCGGACACCGTCATCGGGATCGGCAACCGCTGGGCCAACCGCCACACCGGCTACAAGCTGGACGTCTACCGCGGCGACCGCAAGTTCGTCCACGTGGACATCGAGCCCACCCAGATCGGCAAGATCTTCGCCCCGGACTACGGCATCGCCTCGGACGCCAAGGCCGCGCTGCAGCTCTTCGTCGAGATCGCCAAGGAGCTCAAGGCCGCCGGCAAGCTGCCCGACCGCAGCGCCTGGATCGCCGAGACCCAGGAGCGCAAGGCCACCCTGCAGCGCCGCACCCACTTCGACAACATCCCGATGAAGCCGCAGCGGGTCTACGAGGAGATGAACAAGGCGTTCGGGCCGGAGACCCGCTACGTCACCACCATCGGCCTCTCGCAGATCGCCGGCGCGCAGATGCTGCACGTCTACAAGCCGCGGCACTGGATCAACTGCGGCCAGGCCGGCCCGCTGGGCTGGACCATCCCGGCCGCCATCGGCGTCGCGACCGCCGACCGCGAGACCCCGGTCGTCGCGCTCTCCGGCGACTACGACTTCCAGTTCATGCTGGAGGAGCTGGCCGTCGGCGCCCAGCACAAGGTGCCCTACGTCCACGTCCTGGTGAACAACGCCTACCTGGGCCTGATCCGCCAGGCGCAGGTCGGCCTGGACATCAACTTCCAGGTCAACCTGGAGTTCGAGAACATCAACTCCCCGGAGCTGGGCGTCTACGGCGTGGACCACGTCAAGGTCGTCGAGGGCCTGGGTTGCAAGGCGATCCGGGTCACCGACCCGAACGAGCTGGGCGCCGCCTTCGAGCAGGCCAAGAAGCTCGCCGCCGAGTTCCAGGTGCCGGTCGTGGTCGAGGCGATCCTGGAGCGGGTCACCAACATCTCGATGAGCCCGACCCAGGACATCAGCGCGGTCAAGGAGTGGGAGGAGCTGGCCACCGAGCCCGGCCACGCCCCGACCGCCATCAAGACCCTCAAGGTCTGACGGTTCGCGGAGTCACTCCGCTGACGGCGAAGGGCCCGTCGACTCCGCGCGGAGTCGACGGGCCCTTCCGTTCGCCCGGCCGGGCCGCTCCGCCCGCCGGGCCCCAGCACTTCCCCGGGCCCGTCACTTCCCCTTGGCGATCCCGGCCTTGCAGGGCGCGCCGCGGGACAGCGAGTAGGTGCCGGTGATCCGGTAGGTGCCCGGCTCGGCGGCGTACAGCGTGGTCCAGTCGCCGGCCTGGGCCAGGCAGCCGTCGTCGCCGTCGTGGTCGCCGGCGATGCCCAGCCAGGGCGACCACGGCAGCAGCAGGTGCACCGGCCCGGCGGCGGGCACCTGCACGGTCAGCGCGGCCGGACCGGCCTGCTGCACCACGGCCGGCGGCGCGGCCAGCGGGGTGGCGTCGGCGACCCTGAACAACTGCCAGCTGCCGTGCTGCCAGACCGGCTGCAGCCAGGGCTGTCCGGCCGAGACCAGCGCCGCCTCCTCCACCGCCGCGTCGTCCGGCCGGTCGCTGGAGAGCGCCACGAAGCCCACCCCCCAGCGCTGCAGCCAGGCGTGGTAGTCGGCCGGCGCCAGCTTGGCGGTGTAGAAGAGCGGGTTGCGGGTGACGTCGGCCTGCCGGTTCCAGCCGCGGGCCAGGTCCACGTACGGCGCCACCCCGCTGGCCTCCCAGTGCGAGGCGAGCGGGACCACCTCGACCCGGGTGCGGTCGGCCCCGACCGCGTGCAGCTCGCTGATCAGCGCCTTGCCGTCGGCCGCCGCCTTGGCCACCGGGACGGTCACCAGCAGGTCGCCCAGGGTGCGGCCGGCCAGCCAGCAGGCCACCGAGACGAACCCGACCGCCACCAGCAGCGCCCGCCGCCGCGGCAGCCGGACCTCGCACAGCACCGCGAGCAGCGCGGTGCCGGAGAAGAGCAGGCTGAGCCGCTCCACGTTGCTGCCCACCGGCGAGGGGATCAGCCAGACCAGCACCACCCCGAGCGAGTAGACCAGCGCGCCCCGGCGCACCGCCGCCCAGCCGTCCGGCACCAGCCAGGCCACCGCGAGCGCGGCCGCCACCACCGGCGCGGCCGCCCACCAGTCGAAGGGCTGCACGCCGTAGAACGGGAAGAGCAGCGAGGTACCGGCCACCACCACGACCGGGGCGGCGGCCAGCGGGTAGCAGTCCCGGCGGCGCCCGGTGAACAGCAGCGCGGCGGCGGCCACCTCCAGGAAGAGCCCGACCACCGGGCTGCCCATGGTGGCGAGCGCGGACAGCGCGAACAGGGCGGTGCCGCGCAGCCGCGGGCCGCTGCGGGTGAACGCGACCACCGCGGTCGCCAGGCCGAAGGCCACCCCGATGGCGAAGGTCACCCGACCGGAGGCGACGTCGCACCAGAGGGCGAAGGCGGTCCAGAGCGCGGGGGCCAGCGGGCGGCGCAGACCGGCCCGGGTGAGCAGGGTGGCGGCCAGCGCCGCGGAGGCGGTGCCGGCCAGCACCCCCGTGGTCCGCACCCCGAGCAGGCCCATCAGGTAGGGCGACAGCACGCTGTACGAGGCGGTGTGGATGCCGCCGTACCAGGACAGGTTGTAGGCCGCGTCCGGGTGTTGACGGGTGAACTCGGTCCAGGCGTACTGGGCCGCCAGGTCGCCGGAGTCGTTGGCCAGGGCCACGGCCCAGATCACGTGCAGCACGGCGGCCAGCAGGGTGGCGGCGACCACCGGGTGGCGCAGTGCGGCGACGGGCAGACGGGCAGCGGGAATCGCCGGGCCCACGGTGGTCATAGGGTCTCTTTCGGCCGGTCGAGGAGCGGTGTCCGGTCAGTGGAACTGAACAGCAGTAACCTACGGTGCCTCGCCGCCCGTCGTGTCACAGCCCCGGCACCGGTGTGACGGCACGCCACAGCCCCGGACCCTCGCCGTGGGTCCGGGGCTGCGGTCCACCCGGCCGGGAACGGCCGGGTGGAGTCCGGGTCACGCACCGTCCCTGGGCGGCCCGGAGATCATTGGGGGAACCGGTCAGCCGCGCGCGGCGAGTTCCTTGGCGGCGCGGGCGCAGGCCAGCGCGATCTGGTCCTCGTTGACGGTGGTCAGCTGGCCCTTCTCGACCACGGCGTTGCCGTTGACGAAGAGCGCGGCCAGCGGCGGCAGCGCACCGAGGGTCAGCGCCGCCACCGGGTCGGCGATCGAGGAGTGCATGATGCCGTCGATCTTCCACAGCGCCAGGTCGGCGAGCTTGCCCACCTCGATCGAGCCGATCTCGTGCTGCCGGCCGAGCACCCGGGCGCCGCCCATGGTGCCCAGGCGCAGCGCGCTGCGCGCGGTCAGCGCGTCCGGGCGGCCGTGCAGACGGTTGATCAGCAGCGCGTTGCGCAGCTCGGTGCCCAGCTCGCCGGACTCGTTGGAGGCGGTGCCGTCCACGCCCAGGCCGACCGGGACGCCGGCCTTCAGCATGTCCGGGACCCGGGCGATGCCGGCCGCCAGGCGGGCGTTGGAGGAGGGGCAGTGCGCCACGCCGGTGCCGGTCTCGGCGAACTTGGCGATGTCGGAGTCGTTCATGTGGACGCAGTGCGCCATCCAGACGTCCTCGCCCAGCCAGCCGGTGGACTCGAAGTAGTCGGTCGGGCCCATGCCGAACAGCTCCTTGCAGAACTGCTCCTCCTCGGCCGTCTCCGAGCCGTGGGTGTGCAGCCGCACGCCCTTGCGGCGGGCCAGCAGCGCGGCCTCGCGCATCAGCTCGGTGGAGACCGAGAACGGCGAGCAGGGGGCGATGGCGACGTGCAGCATGGAGCCGAAGGAGGAGTCGTGCCACTTGTCCACGGCCGCCTCGGAGGCGATCAGGATGTCCTCGGTGGTCTCCACCGCGTGGTCCGGCGGCAGGCCGCCGTCCTTCTTGCTGCGGTCCATCGAGCCGCGCAGCGCGGTGAAGCGCAGGCCGAGCGACTGGACGGCCTCGATCGAGGCGCCCAGGATGTCGCCGCCGTCCTTGGGGAAGACGTAGTGGTGGTCGCTCGCGGTGGTGCAGCCGGACTTCAGCAGCGCGGCGGCCGAGCCGAGGCTGGCGGCGTGCACCAGCTGGTCGTCGATCCGGGCCCAGGTCGGGTAGAGCGCGACCAGCCAGTCGAAGAGGATGTTGTCCTGGGCCAGCCCCCGGGTGATCCACTGGTAGAAGTGGTGGTGGGTGTTGACCAGGCCCGGGGTGACCAGGTGGCCTTCGCCGTTGATCCGGCGCACCACGTTGTCCAGCCAGGCCGGCGCCGGGCCGTTGCCGACCGACTCGATCAGGTTGCCCTTGATCACGACGTGGCCGCGGGCGTACTCGGTGTCGTTGGCGTCGACGGTGGCGACCGCGACGTTCTCGATCACGATCCGCTGGTCGGCGGGCGGGGGCTGGACTGCCATGGTGACTCCTAGGGAGTGGGGGAGGGCTGAGTTGCTCTGGAGCGGGCGCCCAGGTGGTGGAAGAGCAGGTTGAGCAGGACGGCCGAGACGCAGCCGGCCGAGATGCCCGACTGCAGCAGCGTCCGGACGGCCTCCGGGAAGGCGTCGTAGAAGGTCGGCGCGGCGATCGGGACGATGCCGACGCCGAGCGAGACCGCGACCAGGATGGCGTTGGGGCCGGACTCCAGGCCGGCCTCGCCGAGGGTCCGGATGCCGCTGGCGGCGACCGTGCCGAAGAGCACGATCCCGGCGCCGCCGAGCACCGGCTGGGGCACCAGCGAGACCACCGAGCCGAGGACCGGGAAGAGGCCCAGCAGGATCAGGATCCCACCGGCGGCCGCCACCACGAATCGGCTGCGGATCCTGGTCAGCGCCACCAGCCCGATGTTCTGGGCGAAAGCGCTGCAGGCGAAACCGTTGAAGACCGGACTGAGCGCGGTGGCCAGGCCGTCGGCGCGCAGGCCGGCCGCCAGGGTCGGCTCGTCGGCCGGGCGGTCGACGATCTGCCCGAGCGCCAGCATGTCGGCGGTGGACTCCGTCATCGAGACCACCATCACGATGCACATCGAGACGATCGCCGCGGCGTCGAAGACCGGGTGGCCGAAGTGGAACGGGTCGGGCAGTGCGAACAGCTTCGCGTCCTGCACCGCGCCGAAGTCGGCCAGGTGCAGCGGGAAGGCCAGCGCGGTGCCGATCGCGAGGCCGAACAGCAGCGAGAGCTGCTGCCAGAAGCCGCGCAGCACCCGGTTGAGGAGCACCACGACGGCCAGGGTGAGGGCGGCCAGACCGATCGCGTGCATCGAGCCGTAGCCCGGTGCGCCCGGGGTCTCGCCGCCGCGGGACCAGTTCACCGCCACCGGCAGCAGCGACACCCCGATCAGGGTGATCACCGTGCCCTGCACGACGGGCGGGAAGAACCGGACCAGCCGGCTGAAGTACGGCGCCGCCAGGAAGCACAGGGCTCCCGCGACGATCACCGCGCCGAAGACCACCGGGAGGGCGTCCTTGGGCGCGTGCTCCTTGGCGATGGCGAGCATGGGGGCCACACCCGCGAAGGAGACGCCGTTGACGAAGGGCAGTCTGGCGCCGATCCGCCAGACGCCCAGGGTCTGCAACAGGGTGGCCAGGCCCGCGGTGAACAGGCTGGCCGAGATCAGCAGGGCGAGCTCGGCGGGCCGGAGCCCGACGCCGGCGCCGACGATGAGCGGGGGCGCGACCACGCCCGCGTACATCGCGGCGACGTGCTGCAGTCCGGTCCCGACTAGCTCGACCGGCCTCAGCAGCTCGTCCACGGGGTGGACCGCACGGTCTGACGACGTGTCGGGGAGGCTTGCTGACCGATCGTCAGACCGTGCCGGTCCTGCTTGGGTGGAACCGCCGTCGGTACTGCTGGTGGAGCGGAGTGCCATGTCGAGCTCCTCTGGTGCTCGTGGCTCTCGGCGCGCCCGTGGTGCCGGAGCTGTCCCGAGGGCGGGACGGCGGTGCAAGAATCCCTCGGGCTGGATCTCCAGCTCCCCGGGCCGGCCGCCGTGAGGCGAGCGCGATCTCCGGTGGGTGGGGGTGGAGAAGCAGGTGAAGCGGGTGCTGCCGGGCGCTCCGCACCGGCCGGCCGCCTTGGGCCGGGGGAGGTCGCGGTACGGAGCGGCGGTCATCGGATCAGGCGACCGGGATGACCGGGGTGACGCCCTCGCGGTGCACGGTGCCCTCGATCAGGCCGTACATCCGGTCCGCGGCGTAGTACACCTCGTTGTCGTTCTTGAGGCCGAACGGCTCCAGGTCGACCAGGAAGTGGTGCTTGTTCGGCAGCTCCAGGCGGACCTCGTCCACCTCGGCGCGGTTGTTCAGCACCCGGGTGCCCATCGCGTGCAGCGTCTGCTGCAGCGAGTAGGAGTAGGTCTCCGCGAAGGCCTCCAGCATGTGGCGGCGCACGTGCTGGTAGGAGCGGTTCCAGTTGGGCTGGGCCTGGCCGTCGCGGCCGTCGAAGGAGTACTTCCAGCGGGCCGTCACCTGGGTGGCCAGGATCCGGTCGTAGGCCTCCTGCAGGGTGGTGTACTTGTCCTTGATGTAGCCCCAGAACTCGGAGTTGGTCGTGTTCATCACGATCAGGTCCTTGAGGCCGGAGATCACCTGGACGGTGTCGGTGTCGCCGTTGTAGACCACCTCGCAGGTGCGCACCTCGCCGCCGTCACGGACGAAGGAGTGGCCGACCTCCTCCGAGCCGATGAACCGCGAGGTGTTGTCCGGCGTCTTGATCCGGCTCCAGGAGTACTCCTCCAGCCGGATCCGGGCGCTGTGCACCACGCCACGCTCGGTGTCCTTCACGAAGTGGCGGGCGAGCGTGATGCCGAACGCCTCCGCCGACTCGATGCCGTACTCCTTGGCGAAGGCGTAGACGGTGTTCTTGGTGGTGTCGGTGGGCAGGCAGTTGGCGTTCGAACCGGTGAGGTGAACGTCCTCGAACTCGCCCTGGAGGGAGACCGAGACGTTCAGGTCCTTGATCTCGTGACGGGTGCTGTCACGGTAGACCCGGACGATGCGGTTCTCCGCCTTGCCGTACTGGTTCTGACCGAGCACGTGGGCCATCGTCGGCTCCTTGCTGTCTAGCTTCCGCGGTAGACGGAATATCCGAAGGGGTTCAGCAGCAGCGGCACGTGGTAGTGGTGCTGCGCGGGCGCGACCGTGAAGACGATCGAGACCTCGGGGAAGAACGGCGTCTCGCTCGACTTCTGCGCGTAGTAGGCAGCGGTGTCGAAGCGGAGCCGGACGACCGAGCCCGCCTCCACGGCCGGCAGGTCCTTGGCCCGGCCGTCGGAGTCCGTGGCGGAGGTGCCGAGCACCGTCCAGCCACCCTCGGTGGTGAGTGCGAGCTCGACCGGGACGCCCTCGGCAGGGCGGCCCAGACTGGTGTCGAGCACGTGGGTGGAGATGCCAGTCATGGCGGAAGTGACCTTACTGGTGGCAGGAGTGACGGATCGTCGGGCGGACGCGCCGTCAGGATGCCGGCTCGTCCAGGAGGCGGTTGAGCCGGATGTCGTTGATCTTGCGCAGCTCGCCCCGGACGATCTCGGCCTCGGTGGCCGCGTCGTTCGGGAAGCGCTCGCGCAGCGCGGCGAGCATGGTGGCCGCGGTGCGCCCGGTGGCGCAGATCAGGAACACGTGGCCGAACTTCGCCTCGTAGGCGGCATTGGCCTCGTGCAGCTCGTCGAGGAGTGTCTGGTCCACTCCCTGGATGCCGGCCTGCTCGCGCTCGGAGGTGGCGTCGCCCGACTTGGGCTTGCCGATCCGGGCGTGGCCGGCCATCGCGTCCTGCAGGTCGGCGACCGTGAGATCGGCCATCGCGGCCGCGTTGGCGGCCAGCAGGGCCTCTCGGTCGGACCAGGGCCGGCTGCCGGCGACGGCGGCGGCCCAGGTGGGGCTGGAGCAGACCTCCAACAGGGTCGGTTCCAGCTCGGCGGCCGGGGCCGCCGCCAGCGCCGTCAGGGCGCCGGCTGCGTCAACTGACGCGTGGGGGTGGTTGGTCACGGGTGGACCTCCTGAAGAGTGGTGCCACCCGCACAAGCTAGATCCACCACCCCCGGCCGTCAACAGTTTGTTGAACCCTTGGTGGTTACGTTTCGAACCGTCGGCGGTCTTCGCCCGCATTCGTGTGTGATCCGCCAAGTGTGCCCGGCTCGGCGCTCGGCGAGACTTGCCTGGTCAGCCGGTCTGCCGGGGTCTTTCCCCGGCGGTATCGGGGGCGGTTGCCGGGGTCAGTTCGACTTGGTTCCGTCGACCTGCCGGTTCAGGTAGTTGTACACCGTGAAGCGGCTGACGCCCAGCGCGGACGCGACCGTCTCCACACCGTGCCGCACGGTGAAGGCGCCGCGTTCCTCCAACAGGGCGACCACCCGCTGCTTCTCCAGCCGGTCCAGCTCGGTGAGCGGGCGGCCGTCGAACTGGCGGGTCATCTCGGCCAGCAGTCGGTCGAGGGCACTGCTCAGGTGGGGCAGGCGGACGGCCACGGCCGGCTCGCCCTCCCAGTCCAGCACCACGTCGTCGGGCTTGGCCTCGTCGAGCTGCAGGGCGGTGGCGCCGACGGCGTCCAGCAGGGGCTTTATCGCTCGGGTGAGCGGGTGTTCCAGGGCGTCGGTCACTGCGTACCCACTCCTTCGGGGGACTCGGGGCCGGCTTCGGCGTCAGGGTCGGCTTCGGGGTCGGCTTCGGGGACGACGCTCACCTGGAAGGAGATCCGGTTGGCACCGGCGTCCAGGGAGTCGTGCAGCAGTCGGGAGACCGCGGCGAGCACCTGCTCGGCCTCGCCCTCGGCACTGGTGCCGAACGGGCCGACCGAGACGGCCAGGCCCGCCTCGTCCACCACCCGCCGGGCGGCGGCCGCGTGGTCCGGGAAGTTGACCAGTTCGAACGGTTCTGTCGTGAACTCCACCATCAATCGCACCAGCTCACTCTAGCGAGCGAAGCTCCAGGTGGGAGGGGGCGGAACGGAAGCCGTCCAGGTGGTTTCAACAAACTGTTGCAGGGGCCTTGACACTGCCTGAGGGGCACGTGGCAAGCTTCCATCAAGCAAAATCCCTCTTCCGCATCATGGAAAAAGGGGTTCGGTCGGACCGGGTCCTCCGGGGCGGCCGAACAGACGGAGAAGTGAAAGGTGAGGGACGTGACAGCCGCTTCCGAGCACAGCTACGTGATCAACCTGTCGATCCTGTTCAGCGAACTGCCGCTCCTGGAGCGCCCCGCCGCCGCGGCCGCCGCCGGCTTCAGCAAGGCCGAGCTGTGGTGGCCCTTCGGCACCGAGACCACTCCGTCCGAGACCGAGCTGGACGCGCTGCGCAAGGCCTTCACCGACGCGGGCGTGCAGCTCGTCGGCCTGAACTTCCTCGACGACCTGTCGGTGGGCGCCAAGGGCACCGCCTCGGTCCCGGCCGAGAGCGAGCGGTTCCGCGAGAACATCCCCGCCGCCGTGGCCCTCGCCGAGTCGCTCGGCACCGGCGCGCTCAACGCCATCTACGGCAACCGGGTGGACGGCGTGTCCGCCGAGGAGCAGGACGCCCTCGCGCTGGAGAACCTGTCCCGGGCCGCCCAGGCCGCCCACTCGATCGGCGCGATCCTGCTGATCGAGGCGCTGAACAAGGTGGACGCCCCGGACTACCCGCTGCACACCGCGAAGGCCGCCGTCGAGGTGGTCGACCGGATCAACGCGGCCACCGGCCTCGGCAACGCCAAGTTCCTCTGCGACTTCTACCACCTGGCCGTCAACGGCGAGGACCTGGTCGCGGTCATCGACGACTACGCCGACCGGATCGGCCACGTGCAGATCGCCGACAACCCGGGCCGCAACGAGCCCGGCACCGGCACGCTCGACTTCGAGGACCTGCTGGCCCGCCTGACGGCCGCCGGCTACCAGGGCCGGATCGGCCTGGAGTACCGCCCCTCGACCGGCGTCAGCGCCGAGAGCTTCGAGTGGCTGCCGCGCGAGCTGCGCGCCAACTGAGCCCGGCTCCGCAACCTCCCCAACCTCCCCTCGTACCAAAGGAATCGACGCGATGAGCGCCTCCCGTAAGATCGCCTTCATCGGCCTCGGCATCATGGGCAAGCCCATGGCCATCAACCTGGTGAAGGCCGGCCACGACGTCACCGGCTTCAACCTGGAGCAGGCCGCCATCGACGCCCTGGTGGCCGCCGGCGGCCACGGCGCCGGCAGCATCGCGGACGCGGTGAAGGACGCCGAGGTCGTCATCACCATGGTCCCGGCCGACCCGCACGTCGAGCAGGTCATCCTCGGCGAGGGCGGCGTGCTGGAGAACGTGGCCGCCGGCACCCTGGTGATCGACATGTCCTCGATCACCCCGCAGACCTCGATCAAGGTCGAGGCCGCGGCCAAGGCGAAGGGTGTCCGCACCCTGGACGCCCCGGTCTCCGGTGGCGAGGCCGGCGCGATCGAGGCCGTGCTCTCGATCATGGTCGGCGGTGCGGCCGAGGACTTCGCCGAGGCCAAGCCGCTCTTCGACGCGCTCGGCACCACGGTGATCCACGTCGGCCCGGCCGGCGCCGGCCAGACCGTCAAGGCTGCCAACCAGCTGATCGTCGCGATCAACATCGAGGCCGTGGCCGAGGCCGTGGTCTTCCTGGAGAACGCCGGCGTGAACCTGGAGGCCGCGCTCGACGTCCTCGCGGGCGGCCTGGCCGGCTCCACGGTGCTGAACCGCAAGAAGGGCAACATGCTCAACCGCGAGTTCGCCCCGGGCTTCCGGATCGACCTGCACCACAAGGACATGGGCATCGTCACCGCCGCCGCCCGCGCGGTGGACGCCCCGCTGCCGCTGGGTGCCACCGTGGCCCAGCTGGTCGCCTCGGCCCGGGCCAACGGCGACGGCTCGCTCGACCACTCGGCGCTGCTGCGCGGCGTGGAGCGGCTCGCGGGCCGCGAGGTCAAGTAAGGCCTCGCCCCGCCCTGAAGACTCCTCCTGGTGGCGTGTACCTGTCCGGTCGTGCCCGCGCCACCAGGAGGGCACTTTCGATCAGCGGGTGGGCGTGGGGCTCATCCACCCCGGCTCCCGGCCGGGGCAAATCCCCACCCGCTGATCGTGCCAACCGGCGGTGCCGCGTACTTCGGTCGTACGTTGCACCGCCCGGCCCCCTCCCTCGCCGAGGGGAGCCTCCCGTACGTCGGAAGCGGGACGGGAGGAACGGCGGGGAGGGGGCCGTCCCCCGGCTACCGGTCGCGAACGTTCGCACGGTCCGGGCGCGCAGAATCGAAAGACCACCAGCTCTTCGGAAGTGAGGCCCGCACCATGCCCGCCACCCCCACTCAGGGCCATGTGGTCGTAGCTCCCGACAAGTTCAAGGGCACCCTGGAGGGTGCCGAGGTCGCCGCGCGGCTGGCCGCGGGCATCCGCCGGGTGGTCCCCGGCGTCGAGGTCCGCGAGCTGCCGGTCGCCGACGGCGGCGAGGGCACCCTGGCTGCCGCACTGGCCGCCGGGTTCACCCGGATCCCGGCCAAGGTGGCCGGTCCCACCGGGCTGCCGGTGGACGCCGCGATCGCCGTCAAGGGCGAGGTCGCCGTGGTCGAGCTCGCCCAGGCCTCCGGCCTGGCCCGGCTCCCCGGCGGCCGCACCGCTCCGCTCGCGGCCGGCTCCTACGGGGTCGGCCAGCTGATCGGCCGGGCGGTGGCGCTCGGCGCCAAGCGGATCGTGCTGGGCCTGGGCGGCAGTGCCTGCACCGACGGCGGTGCGGGCATGGTGCAGGCGCTCGGCGTGGGCCTCTACGACGCCCAGGGCGGCGAACTGCCGCCCGGCGGTGCGGCCCTGCGCCGGCTGCACCGCCTCGACCCGGGCTCGCTGGCCGACACGCTGAGCGGGGTGGAGGTCGTGGTCGCCTGCGACGTCGACAATCCGCTGCTCGGCGCTCGCGGTGCCACCGCCGTCTACGGCCCGCAGAAGGGGGCCGAGGGCGAGGACCTGGTCGTCCTGGAGGAGGGCCTGACCCGCTGGGCCGACTTGGTGCGCACGAGCACCGGAGAAGACTTCCGTGACGCCCCCGGCGCCGGGGCTGCAGGCGGGGTCGGCTTCGCCGCCCTGGCCCTGCTCGGCGCCACCATGCGGCCCGGCATCGAGCTGCTGCTCGAGCTGCTGGGCTTCGACGAGGCCGTGCGTGGGGCACGCCTGGTCGTGACCGGTGAGGGATGCCTGGACGCGCAGACACTGCACGGCAAGGCCCCCGCCGGTGTCGCCGCGGCGGCCACCGGGGCGGGGGTTCCGGTGGCCGCTGTGGCGGGTCGTCTCGAACTGGCCGAGGACGAGTGGCGCGGGGCCGGCTTCGCGGCCGCCTACGCGCTGGTGGACCTGGCCGAGCAGCCCGGCGACAGCATCACCAAGGCGGCCGAGCTGGCCGAGCTGGCCGGCGAGACGCTGGCCCGGGAGCTGCTCGCGGGGCGCTGAGCACCTGCTCGACGGGCGCTGGGCCGGACCGCTCGGGGGGCCGTCCGCCCTCTTCCGCTCCCGAAGAGTTCATCGTATTTTCCTACATTGACGTTTTGTTGAAGGCGGGCCTAGGCTCCGAGCCATCCCCACCGCAGCAGTTGAGTCCGGAGGTCTTGATGCAGCAGTCGACCGCGGTGATCCGCTCCCGTCGTGTGGTCCTCCCCGACGGCGAACGCCCGGCCGACGTGCTGATCCGGGACGGCCGGATCGAGCAGATCGCCGCCCACGGCTCGCTGCTCGCCGGTGACGCCCAGCTCGCCGAGCTCATCGACCTCGGCAACACCGCCCTGCTGCCCGGCCTGGTCGACACCCACGTGCACGTCAACGAGCCCGGCCGGACCGAATGGGAGGGCTTCGCCACCGCCACCCGGGCGGCCGCGGCCGGCGGCGTCACCACGATCATCGACATGCCGCTCAACTCCATCCCGCCCACCACCACGGTGGCCGGCCTGGAGATCAAGCGGAAGATCGCCGAGGGCCAGGCCTGGGTCGACCTCGGCTTCTGGGGCGGCGCCGTCCCCGGCAACACCGGCGACCTCGAAGGCCTGCACCGGGCCGGCGTGTTCGGCTTCAAGAGCTTCCTCGCCCCGTCCGGCGTCGACGAGTTCCCGCACGTCGAGCAGGCCGACCTGGAGGCCGCGCTCACCGAGCAGGCCCGGATCGGCGCGCTCGCCATCATCCACGCCGAGGACCCGGCGGTGCTGGACGCCGCCCCGCACACCCCCGGCGTGCACTACCGCGACTTCCTGGCCTCCCGGCCCGACGACGCCGAGGCCGCCGCGGTGGCCCGGCTGCTCGACACCGCGCGCCGCACCGGCGCCCGGGTGCACATCCTGCACGTCTCCTCCGCCGCGGTGCTGCCGCTGCTCGCCCAGGCCCGCGCCGACGGCGTCCAGGTGACCGCGGAGACCTGCCCGCACTACCTCACGCTGGCCGCGGAGGAGGTGCCGGACGGCGACACCGCCTTCAAGTGCTGCCCGCCGATCCGCGACGAGTCCAACCGCGACCTGCTCTGGGCCGCGCTGGCCGCCGGCGAGTTCATCGGGATCGTCTCCGACCACTCGCCCTCCACCCCCGACGTCAAGCTGCTCAAGGAGTACGGCGGCAACGGCGACTTCCTCGCGGCGTGGGGCGGCATCGCCTCGCTCCAGCTGGGCCTGCCGGCGATCTGGACCGAGGCCCGCCGGCGCGGCCACGCGCTCTCGGACGTGGTCCGCTGGATGTCCGAGGGCCCGGCCTCGCTGGTCGGCCTGACCGGCACCAAGGGCGCGATCGCGGTCGGCTGCGACGCCGACCTGGTCGCCTTCGACCCCGACGCCGAGTTCGCCGTCGACCCGCACGGGCTGCACCACCGCAACCCGGTCACCCCGTACGCCGGCAAGACGCTGACCGGCTCCGTCACCACCACCTGGCTGCGCGGGCGCGTGGTCGACGTGCACGCCGCGCCCTTCGGCCGGCAGATCCTTTCCAACCGCTGAGGAGCGACCCCGACATGAGTGACAGTCAGAGCAAGGTTGCCGCTCCCTTCACCGAGCTGGTCAACCTGGCCTCCCGGCTGCTCGGCGCCGGCGTGGTGGCGACCAACGAGGACACCTTCGCCGACGCGGAGAACCTGCTGGTCGCCAAGCCCGCCGAGTTCCGCCCGCACACCTTCGGCCACAAGGGCCAGATCATGGACGGCTGGGAGAGCAAGCGCCGGCGCGGCATCAGCGCCCAGCAGCCGCACCCGACCGACGAGGACCACGACTGGGCCGTGGTCCGGCTCGGGGTGGCCGGCCGGATCCACGGCGTGATCGTGGACACCGCGCACTTCACCGGCAACTACCCGGAGAGCGGCTCGGTGCAGGCCGCCTCGATACCCGGCATCCCCTCGGTCGAGGAGCTGGCCGCGGCCGAGTGGGTCGACGTGGTGCCGCGCACCGCGCTGCGCGGCGACACCGCGCACCAGTTCGAGGTCGACGACCCGACCCGCTACACCCACGTGCGGCTGAACATCTGGCCGGACGGCGGCGTGGCCCGGCTGCGGGTGCACGGCGAGGTGCTGCCGGACCCGCGCGACCTGGACGGGCTCACCTTCGACCTGGCCGCCCAGGAGTTCGGCGGCGTCGCCGAGGCGGCCTCCGACCGCTACTTCTCCTCCCCGCACAACCTGAACGCTCCCGGTCGCGCCTCCGTCATGGGCGAGGGCTGGGAGACCCGGCGTCGGCGCGACAAGGCCAACGACTGGGTACAGATCGCCCTGGCCGGGGGCGGCGAGGTCCTGGCCGTCGAGGTGGACACCACCCACTTCGTCGCCAACGCCCCCGGCTGGGCCGACCTGGTGGGGTACGACGCCTCGGCCGGCGGTGACCCGGCTACCGACGCCGACGGGTGG
The DNA here is from genome assembly GCF_050325825.1 of Kitasatospora sp. LaBMicrA B282. Lineage (NCBI taxonomy): Bacteria > Bacillati > Actinomycetota > Actinomycetes > Kitasatosporales > Streptomycetaceae > Kitasatospora > Kitasatospora sp. LaBMicrA B282. The sequence continues at coordinate 5,111 of NZ_JBNQTI010000042.1, read as the reverse complement.
TTCGAGATCCTGCCGCGCACCCGGCTGCAGCCGGACACCCGGCACCGGCTGCGGCTGACCGCCGGCCGGACCGCCACCCACGTGCGGATCAACGTCTACCCGGACGGCGGCCTGGCCCGCCTGCGGCTGACCGGCAAGCTCACCGAGGCCGGCCGCGCCGCCCTCGCGCTGCGCTGGTTCGACGCGCTGCCCGCCGCCGAGGCCGCCGCGGCGCTGACCGAGGCCGGCCTGCTGCCCGCCGAGGCCGAGGCGCTGACCGCGGCCCGCCCGCTGGCCGGCCCCGCCGAGGTGACCGCCGCGGTGGCCGCGCTCCAGCCCACCGACGGGCCGGACGGCACCGAGACCTCGCGGCGGGCCGCCGCGATCTGGCGCCTGCTGGGCGTCTGACCTTCCCTTTCTGCCGTCGCGGGGCGGACGGTTTACAACCTTCCCTTCCCTTCTCTCTTCCCCCCCACCCCCCCCCCCCCCCCCCCCCCCCCCCCCCCCCCC